>JAIWOG010000105.1 GCA_020217035.1 Magnetospirillum sp.
CGCCTGCGGCTGTTGCCAGGGCTGGGCTGATTACATGCAAGCCGCCGGTTGGAAGACCAAGGCGATCTCCACCGAGGACATGGACCAGGTCAAGCGCCAGTTCGGCGTACCCGCCCGCATGGAATCGTGCCACACCGCCATCATCGACGGTTATGTGGTGGAAGGCCACGTGCCGCTGGCGGCGGTGGAAAAGTTGCTGAAGGAACGCCCCAAGGCCACCGGCTTGGCTGCCCCCGGCATGCCCCAGGGCTCGCCCGGCATGTCGGGCGAAAAGGAACCCTTCGTCGTCTATTTGTTCGGCCCCGACGGCGCCCAGCCGTTCATGCGGTTTTAGTCACGTCACCCCGTATTGCGCATACCCGTCGCCAAGGCGTTGATGGACCTCAGCAAGGGGATCTGCCAACGTTGCCGTTCCGTCGGGTCGCTTTCGGGGGCCTCCCGGCATCGCCTCAGCGCGATGATCTGGATGTGGTTCAAGGGATCCAGATACGGATTGCGCCGCGCCAAAGACTTGGCCAGTTGCGGGTTGTCGCCCAGCAGGTCGTCGCGGTCGAACACCGCCAGCATCTGGTCCCGGCAGGTTTCATATTCGGCCGAGATGCGGCCGAAGATGGTCTCCGCCAAATCGGCATCGCCGCACAAATCGGCGTATTCGCGGGCGATGGACAGTTCCGATTTCGACAGCGACATGGCGCTGTTGGACAACAAGGCGCGGAAGAACGGCCATTCGGCCACCATCTGGCGCAATTGTTCCAGCCTGGCCGGATCGTCGCCGCGCCACGCCGCCAGGGCCGAACCGAAACCGAACCAGGCGGGAATGGTCTGACGTGACTGCGCCCAGGCGAAAACCCAGGGGATGGCCCGCACCGAATATTTCGAGCGGTCGCCCTTGGACCGGTGCGACGGCCGGGAGCCGATGTTCAGCAAGCCGATTTCGCCCACCGGCGTGCCTTCATAGAAATAGTCGATGAAGCCCGGCGTGTGGTCGGTCAGACCGCGATAGGCGGCCTCGCCTTGCTTGGCCAATTCGTCCATCACCGCCATGAAATCCGGACGGTCGGGCTCGCACACCACCGACAGGCAGCGGCTGCCCTTCATCAGTCCCGACACCCCCATGGTCAGTTCATAGGTGGCGGTGTCGGCGTTGGAATACTTGGCCGACAGCACCTCGCCCTGTTCGGTGAACTTGATGTCGCCGGCCAGGGTGCCGGGCGGCTGGGCCAGGATGGCGTCATGGGTGGGACCGCCACCTCGGCCCACCGAACCGCCACGGCCATGGAACACCCGGCAGGCGATGCCGCGTTCCGCGGCGGTGCGGCTGATCAGCCGCTGGGCCTGATAAAGGCTCCAACTGGACGCCAGGATGCCGCCGTCCTTGCACGAGTCCGAATAGCCCAGCATCACTTCCTGGACGTTGCCCGATTCCTTCAAAAGCGCCCGATAGGCGGGCACGTCCAGCAGACGCACCAGGGTGGGTTCGATGGCGGCCAAGTCCTCGATGGTTTCGAACAGCGGCGCGACGCGGATGGCGCAATGCCACGACCCGTCCTGATGACGGCCGCACAGCCCGGCGAAGCTGGCCAGGAACAGCACTTCCAGCACGTGGCTGGCTTGATGGGTCATGGAGATCACGTAAGCGCCGAAGGCGTGCGGACTGATTTCACGGCGCAACTCGGCCATGGTGCGCATCACCCGCAAGATCTCGCGGGTCTCGTCGGACAGATCCTGGGCGTACAGTAACGGCGTGCCGGGATGGGACAACAAATCGGCCAACACCCCGATGCGCGCACTTTCGTTCAACTCGTTGTAATCGGGCAGGTTGGACGCCTTGGAGAACAATTCCGCCACCGCCCGGGTGTGACGGGTGGATTCCTGACGGATATCCAACTCGGCCAGGAAAAAGCCGAAGCTTTTGACCAGGACGATCAAATCCTGCAATTCCGCTTCGGCGATGCTGGCGTCGCCATGGCTGATCAGCGAATCACGGATCGCCAGCAAATCAGCCATGAAATCGTCTTCCGACCCGTAGCCGGGGCCGCGCCCCGGATCGGGCAGCCCGTCCAGCAACGCGTCCAGCCGGGCGATCTGCGCCCCCAGCCGGTAATGCATCAGATGCAGCTTGCGCCGATAAGGTTCGTAGGCATAGCGCCCAGGCTTGGCCCCGAAGGCTTCGGCGATGATGGGGGCATCCACCTCCATCCGCGCCTCGAACGCCGCCGAGGGGCGCACCAGCGACGCTGAATGAGTCAGTTGCAGGTGCAATTCGTCCAGGCGGCGGCGGTAATGGCGCAGCACTTCCCGCGATTGCATGCGCACCGCCATCTTGGTGACGTCGGAAGTGACGAAGGGGTTGCCGTCGCGGTCGCCGCCGATCCACGACCCGAAACGGATGAAGGCCGGCACCCGGAAAGCCTTGGCGCCGCCTTCCTCGCCATAGACATTATCGAGTGCGCGCCCCAGGTTGCGATAGACGCGGGGCACGGTGTCGAACAAGGTTTCGCGGAAATAGAACAGACCGTTCTTGATCTCGTCTTCCACCACCGGCTTTTGGATGCGCACCTCGTCGGTTTTCCAAAGCACCTGAATCTGGTTCAGAATCTGGCGGGTGACGTCGGCCCGTTGATGTTCGGCCAGATTGGGGTCGTTCAGGCGCCGCGCCTGGACGTAAAGCCGGCGCTGGGCTTCCAGGACGGCGCGACGCTTGGCCTCGGTCGGATGGGCGGTGAACACCGGTTGGAAGCGCAGCGCGTCCAACAGCACCTGCAAGTGCTGGGCGCTCATACCCTGGGCCTTGAGTTCCCGCAAAGTGTCGTCGAACGAGCCGTACCACAGCCGCTCACCCGACAGCACATGGCGGCGGCGCTGCTGGTTGGCGAAGTCTTCCTCGGCGATGTTGGCCAGCAGGAAATAGGTGGCGAAGGCGCGCACCACATGGGACAGGGTGTGGGCGTCCAGCCGCCCGATCAGCCGCATCAGCGCCTTGCGCTTGGCCGGGTCCTCGGCCTGACGCAGTTGGATGAACCCTTTGCGCAGCGCCTCGACCGTCTCCAGAACCTGCGGCCGTTCCTGTTCCGCCAAGACGGTGCCCAGCAGATTGCCGAACAGCTTGACCCGAGACCGCAGATTCTTGTCATCGACGCGCAGCATGGAGGCTCCCCCAGGGTAGAGTCCGTACTCTAGCCGCCGATGGCGCGGCCGCCAAACAAGAAAACCCCAGCCGGCTGGCGCCAACTGGGGTCTTATTGGTCGGAGTGAGAGGATTCGAACCTCCGGCCCCTGCCTCCCGAAGACAGTGCTCTACCAGGCTGAGCTACACTCCGGTCGCCTGCGAGGCCGTTCTTATAGCGCTTCGGCCCCCGCCCTGCAAACGGATTTTTTCCCGAAAAAACAGGTTTTTCAACCCAACAGACGGGGAATGCCGTCCAATGCCAAAAGCGCGGCAAGGACGAAGAAGGCCAGGGCCGCGACCATGTGAACGACGCGCAGTGGCAGCACTCGGGTGGCGGCTTGACCAACCAGAACGGCCGGCACGTTGGCGACCATCATTCCCAGCGTGGTCCCCAGGGTGACCAGCCACCATTCCGGATAACGGGCGGCCAGGGCGATGGTGGCCACTTGCGTCTTGTCACCCATTTCCAACAGGAAGAAGGCGACGATGGTGGTCAGCAGCACGCCATGGCGAGGAACCTTGTCCGCTTCGTCGTCGTCGACTTTGTCGGGGATCAGCGCCCAGATGCCCATGGCGACGAAACCGCCGGCCAGCACCCAACGCAGGATGTCGGGACCGATCAGGGCGGCGATCCACGAACCCACCACGGCGGCGCCGGCATGGTTGGCGATGGTGGCGATCAGGATGCCGGCGATGATGGGCAGCGGCTTGCGGAACTTGGCGGCCAGCAACAGGGCCAGCAATTGGGTCTTGTCGCCGATTTCAGCGATGGCGACGATGGCGGTCGATACGAGAAAGGATTCCACGGGATCGGTTCCAAGCCGGGCAGACGCATCAGGACACGAGCTCCCGCCCGGCCGGACGGAACCCGTATCCCAAGGTCTTGCCAAGCCGAACGGGCCGGACGCGCCATGGCTCCGAAGAACCAAGTCTGTTGACGCGCCCCCTTCTGAACGCGAAGGCGGCTACTCCCCAAAGGGCGGGCGGACCATAGCAGCGGCCCACCGCCAAGACAAGGCCGCACCGTCACGACCGAGCGAGAATATCGACCCGGTCGGGCAGCACATTGACCAGCCCCACCTTGGCAGCCATGACGCTAAGCAACAGGCGGCGCAATTGGCTGGAATCGCCGGTGACCATGGCTTCCACTTCCTTGACCAGAGTGCGCTCGTCGCTGACGTCGCGCCAATCCTGCAAGGTGAAATGCGGCTGGTCCATCAGCACCACCTGACACGGCACCCGCGAGCGCGACAGCCTGTCCTTGGCCCAAGCAAGGCGCAGCGTCACGCAGCCGTCGGCCGGCAGCGTGCCCTGGAAATTCACTCCGAAGACGATGCCGTCCTTGATGGTGGCGGGACGGAAAGTCAGACCATCCAGTGTCGCGCCGTCCCCCAGGCCGCCGACCGCCAGCCGTGCCACGTCGATGCCGACGACGCTGGCCAGAACCTTGTCGGCACGGGTCGAAGTGGGGGCGGCATTGGCACCGCGCAGGCGCTCGCCAAATTGTGACAACGTCTCGGCCTCGGCATCCAGGCCGGCGTCACGCAGGATGCTCAAGGCATCGTCCAGACGACGACGCCAATCAGGCAGGTTCTGCAACAGCCTGGGATAGCGCAGCACGTCTTCCTGATAAAGCGTCTCCTCGATTCCTCGGGTGACGCGCAAGGCGTGAAAGCTCGAGCGGATGCCGGTATCGGCCAGGAAACGGGCATAATCGGGCAGATGAAACAGGCCGGTCAGAGTCACCAAGGCGTTGACCTTCAGCCGCCACAGGGGACGTTCGGTTTCGCTCAGACGCTGGATGGTGCGCAGATTGGCCTCGACCACCGGCCAAGAACCGCCGACCCGGATGGCCTCGTAGCCAGCGCCGACCGAATCGATGCTGACGTTGAAACTGACCCTTTCCTTGGCCTTCAACCAATCCAGATGCTTGTGTACCAGGGTGGCGTTGGTGGTGATCAGCAGGCGCACGTGGTCCATGGCGCGGTCGGCGACGAATTCCTGCATGAAGGCGATGCCGCTGGGCAGGGCGAAAGGTTCGCCGCCCAGGCATTCCACCACCGCCGCGCAGGCCATCCGCTGCCGCCACGCCTGATAGGCCCCGGCCGGCAGCTTGTCCTTCATCTGGTTGCGATACGGCACCTGGTTGCAGATGCGGCAGGTGATGTTGCAGCCCCAACCGGAAAAAACCACGTATTTGACAGGCCAGGCCCGCGCCACCTCGACCTTTTCGGCATGGTCGCGACGCGCCAGTTCCAGGTTGTCCCGCTGGGCCGGGGTGACGGCGTCCTCGCCATGGACGGCGAACAGGTCAGCCGGCTGCGTCATTGGGGAATCAAAGGATTGCGGACAGCCGGTGCAGCCGTTGGGCGCGGCCTCGCGCCCTGCCTGGATACGCCGCGTCCGCTGCATCTCGGCACCGTTCCACATCTCGTCGACCGTACGGACTTGCCCCAAACCACGCAGGGCCTCGCCATGGGCGGAATAGTCACAGCACGGGGTGACACGGTCCTCGGCCGGCGACAGAACCATCTCGGCCCAGGGATGCCGACAGGACATGGACTTGCCTCCCAAACGACGCGTCGGGTGATCTTAGAAGAGGCTGAGTTACCAAATCGCCAAGAAAAACCCCGCCGGCTTGCGCCGGCGGGGCCGTTCGCAACCTCTACCCTCCACTATTTCAGAGCGTCGCCGTAACTCACTGCGGTAGCCTTGAGACGGTTAGCGTAAGCGAAGATGTCGTCCAAGCTTTCGATCCGAACCCGCTCTTCGTTCTTGCCCTCGTCGAACAGGCCGAGGTATTTAACCCCTCGATTGAGGTGTAGACGGCACAGGGGTTTACGGTTGTTGTCGTCGAGAAGAATGGCGCAATAGCTTTTGGCATCGCGCATGATCACCCTCTCCACCTTGACCACTTCACGCACGATGGCGCGGACGATCTGGTAGCCGTCGATTTCCTCCTGCGTCGTCACGATGTCGTCAAGCTCTCGAGTGCTGTCCGCAGGAGTCTCAACAACGGCTGACGCATCCAACTTAATCATCTCGGAAGGTGTGACCGGCAGAGCGATTTTCGCGGTGTCATCCATGGCCGAGGACAGGCGCTGATTCACCAACTCCCGCACCGTATCCTTCATTGCCTTTTGCACCAGAGGGCCAAACTTTGCCAACACGTTGGACGTCAGTTTGCCGTCGTAGACCCGCCCAATGAGCAAGCGCATGACTTCGTCGGAGGGAGCATCAATCTCGTTGGCGATCTCACGCATCAACAAAGAGCCATACTTGAGATCACTCGCCGTTTCGAGAATGGTGGTTACATCAAAGTTGCCAATGACGAATTTCTTCAGTTCCTCAATCTGAGCGGGGCGGTAGTTAAGCATATCGAACTCAAAGAACGGCTTAGCGTCCATCTTGTTCGCTTGCTCAAGGTCTGTGAAGAACCAGTAGACAATGCCGTTGGTCAGTATGCCAAAGCGGGCCTCGGTAACGGAGAAATACCGGTAGAGCTGGGACATGTGCTGTGTGGATAGCGCCCCCTTGCACGGCTTGCACTCAACAAGCATGACAACCTTTCCATCGAGCTTGATAGCGTAGTCCACCTTCTCGCCTTTTTTCACGCCGACGTCAGCGGTGAACTCAGGGACAACCACGTGAGGATCGAATACGTCGTACCCCAGGTCTCGGAGGAACGGCATAATGAAGGCTGTCTTCGTGGCTTCCTCCGTATCGATGGCGTCCTTCTGTTTGGCGATGCGTTGGGCAAGCGCCGCTATCTTGTCCGCAAAGTCCATCCCAAAACACTCCCTCTGCCGTCCCATTGCCAATGACCTGTGCGCCTCATTGAAGCCACCATATCATTACCAATGGTTGCTGAAAATCCCTCATCAATACTGTGACGTCAGCCTAACTTCGCAGCCTGGTGCCGATGCACCATTCTTTTTTGATGAAAATAGAAACAAACCCAAAAGGAAAACCCCCGCCAGTTTCCTGACGGGGGCTTCCAAAATCGGCTTCCTTGGCTGTACCACACACCTGCTACACAGCAGCCGCCGGGTGTGGCGCGAAGCCAAGGTCTCCTGTCATTCCAATTAAACGGAATAATACATGGAGAATTCCACCGGATGCGGGGTGTGTTCGAACTTGTAGACTTCTTCGTACTTGAGCTCGATGTAAGCCTCGATGAAGTCCTTCGAGAACACGTCGCCCTTGCACAGGAAGTCGTGGTCGGCACGCAGGGCTTCCAGGGCCTCGCGCAGGCTGCCGCACACGGTCGGGACCTGCTTGAGTTCTTCCGGGGGAAGATCGTACAGGTTCTTGTCCATGGCTTCGCCGGGATGGATCTTGTTGGCGATGCCGTCCAGGCCGGCCATCAGCATGGCGGCGAAAGCCAGGTACGGGTTGGCCGAGGGATCCGGGAAGCGGACTTCGACGCGCTTGGCCTTCGGGCTGGTGGCGTAGGGGATACGGCAGGAAGCCGAACGGTTGCGGGCCGAATAGGCCAGCAGCACCGGGGCTTCGAAGCCGGGGATCAGGCGCTTGTACGAGTTGGTCGACGGATTGGTGAAGCCGTTCAGAGCCTTGGCGTGCTTGATGATGCCGCCGATGTAGTACAGCGCGGTGTCCGACAGGTCGGCATAGCCCGAACCGGCGAACAGCGGCTTGCCGTCCTTCCAGATGGACTGGTGCACGTGCATGCCCGAGCCGTTGTCGCCATAGATCGGCTTCGGCATGAAGGTCGCGGTCTTGCCATAGGAAGCGGCGACGTTGTGCACCACGTACTTGTAGATCTGCATCCAGTCGGCGGCCTGCACCATGGTGCCGAACTTGCAGCCCAGTTCATGCTGCGAGGAGGCCACTTCGTGGTGATGCTTTTCGATCGGCAGGCCCATTTCGCCCATGATGGTCAGCATTTCGGCGCGCATGTCGACCGAGCCGTCCACCGGCGGAACCGGGAAGTAGCCGCCCTTGACGCCCGGACGGTGACCCAGGTTGCCTTCCGAGTAGTCCTTGGCCGAGGCTTCGGCGCCGTCTTCCGACGACAGCTCGTAATAGCCGACATTCATGCCGGTCTTGAACTTGACGTCGTCGAACACGAAGAATTCGGCTTCCGGACCGAAGAAGGCGGTGTCGCCCATGCCCGATTCGGACACATAGCGCTCGGCGCGCTTGGCCACGGCGCGGGGGTCGCGATCATAAAGCTGGCCGGTGGCCGGCTCGACGATGTCGCAGAAGATGATCATCTGGGACTGGGCCGCGAAGGGATCCATGACGGCGGTCGAGCAGTCGGGCATCAGGATCATGTCGGACTGGTCGATGGACTTCCAGCCGGCGATCGACGAGCCGTCGAACATCAGACCTTCGGTCAGCAGGTCCTCGTCAACGGTGGACACGTGCTGGGCAGTGTGCTGCCACTTGCCGCGCGGATCGGTAAAACGGAAATCGACGTACTTGACGTCGTTTTCCTTGATCATCTCGAGGACCTTCTTGACGTTATCGGCCATGGTCACAATTCCTGTTTGATGTGGAAACTAAGATAAGAATGCTGACGCGTCGCAAGGCCGGGGCCCTAGATGGCGTCGTTGCCCTTTTCGCCGGTACGGATGCGGATGGCTTCCTCGACCGGGGAAATGAAAATCTTGCCGTCGCCGATGCGACCGGTGTGGGCCGCCTGCTGGATGGCCTCGATGGCACGCTCGACCAGGCCATCGTCGATGACCAGCTCGATCTTCACCTTGGGCAGGAAATCCACCACGTACTCGGCGCCGCGGTACAATTCGGTATGACCCTTCTGGCGGCCGAAACCCTTGGCCTCGGTCACGGTCAACCCCTGAAGCCCGACTTCATGCAGGGCTTCCTTCACTTCATCCAGCTTGAAGGGCTTGATGATCGCTTCGATCTTTTTCATGAAACCGCGTCTCTCGAAAAGCGTGGAACCAGCGGCAAAGCGCGGTCATCATTTAGCACGCATCGTGCCATTTCCGCCATCAGGAAAAATGCGGGTTTTGTCGGAAATCCGCCAAGCAAAGTGCTGTTTTTTCGGGCATTTAAGCCCAGATAATAGGCAGAGCCGCCACACCCAAGGGACAGCCTCGCCCCCCGCCCCGCGCCGATGCTAGGATGCCCGCCCCGAAACCCCGGAAAGCCCCTCGATGCCTGCTGCAAATTCCGTCTTCGCCGCCTGTGGCACCACCATCTTCGAGACCATGTCGCGCCTGGCCCAGGCCCACGGCGCCGTCAACCTGGGACAAGGTTTCCCGGAAGGGTTGGAGCCGCGAGCGGTGATCGACCAGGCGGCGGCGGCGGTGAGCGCCGGTCCGCATCAATACCCGTCGATGATGGGCATCCCGGCCTTGCGCCAGGCGGTGGCGGCCCATGAATGCCGGTTCTGGAACACCGGGGTGGCCGAGGCCGAGGTGATGGTGACCTCGGGCGCCACCGAGGCGCTGGCCGCCTGCCTGTTCGCGCTGATCGAACCGGGCGACGAGGTGGTGGTGCTGGAACCGCTTTACGATTCCTACCTGCCCATCATCCGTCGCGCCGGCGGCATTCCCCGCATCGTGCGGCTGGAGGCCCCCACCTGGGCCTTGCCGCGCCAGCAACTGGCCGATGCCTTCGGCCCCAAGACCAAGCTGATGGTGCTGAACAGCCCGGCCAACCCCTGCGGCAAGGTGTTCGATGCCGACGAGTTGGCCTTCATCGCCGATCTGTTGATCCGCCACGATTGCCTGGCCGTCTGCGACGAGGTTTACGAGCACCTGACCTATGACGGAAGACAGCACGTTCCGCTGATGAGCCTGCCCGGCATGCGCGAGCGCTGCGCCAAGGTGGGCTCGG
>JAIWOG010000106.1 GCA_020217035.1 Magnetospirillum sp.
CCGGCAAGATCTTTTCGCTGACCGGCTGGAAGGTGGGCTGGGTGGTGGCTGCGCCAGCCCTGCTGGCCCCCATCGCCAAGGCCCACCAATACCTGACCTTCACCACCGCCCCCGGGCTGCAGGCGGCGGTGGCCTGGGGCCTGGAGAACTGCGCCGAGTACATGGCCGGCCTGCCGGTCATCCTGTCGGCACGGCGCGACCGTCTGGCCCTGGGCTTGCGCGACATCGGCTTCGCCACCTTGGAATGCGGCGGGTCGTATTTCCTGTCCGCCGATTTCCGCCCCTTGGGCTTCGCCGGCAGCGACCGCGACTTTTGCACCCACATCACCGAGAAAGCCGGCGTCGCCGCCATTCCGGTCAGCGCCTTCTTCGAAGCCGACGCGCCCGAAACCTATGCCCGTTTCTGCTTCGCAAAGACCGATGCCGCCATCGACGAGGCCCTGATCAGGCTGAAGCGTCATTTTGGGAGTTAAGCCACTCCATCACCAGCTTGGCGCAAGGCCGCCAGTGACGGCTATCGGCCATCAGGCCGTGCGGGGCGCCGGGAATGACATGCAGCTCGGCGTCCCAGTGGCGGGCGGTTTCCCGGAAAGCCGAAACCGGCAGGAACACGTCCTGGTCGCCCCCCACCACCAGCGCCGGCACCTTGTCGGCCGGCGGCCAGGGGCGCGGCGGCATCAGCAATTCGGCCGCCACCCTGGGCGATTCATGTTGCAGGTGGTCCATCATCCAGGCCACGTGGGCCGGGTCGGTATGGTCCGAGAACAACGCCCGGTGCATGACATGCGGCGACACCGAACCGGGCCCCAGGCTTTGCAGCAGCCCCAGTTGGAACAGCACGTCCGAGGCATGCGCCATCATGTGCAAGGACGAGGAACCCAGGCCGGATGGCGGGGTCGAGGCCAGCAACACCATGCCCGCCGCCGCATGGCCGGCGGCGACCACGTGCTGGACCACCAGGCCACCCATGGAATGGCCGACCAGCACCGGTGGCGCGTCCAGTCGGTCCACCGCCCAGGCCACGTCGGCGACGTAATCGGCCAGTGATGCCCATTCCACCACGCCATCCGAGCCGCCATGGCCGCGCAGGGACAGCGCGTGGCAATCCCAGCCGGCATCGGCGAAATAGGGCATGAAGTCCTTGGCCCAGATCCAGGCGGCGCAATAGGATCCGTGAACGAACAGCAAGGGCGGCCGTTTCGAACCGCCCTTGCCCGGCAGATGCAGAATTTCCAACTTCACCAGTGATACCCCGGTTGCTTTCGGGACATTGTGCCTAGCCGCCGATCACCCCGCCATCCTTTTTGGTGATCGCCACCACCGAAGGACGCGGCGGCATGCCCGGCTTGAAGTCGGGGAAGCGGGTGGACGGCGCCTCGAAGGTCGAGCCCTTGTCCTCGCCCGGATGCTGGACGGCGACGAACAGGGTCTTGCCGTCGGGGGTGAACATCGGCCCGCACATCTCGGCGCCGCGCGGACAGGCATAGAAGAAACGCGGCAGGGCGCGCAGCGGCCCTTCGGTCTGCATGGCGTACATGCCGTCGGGAATGCCGTTCTTGGCCTGGGACGACCCCTGGTCGGTGGAAATCCACAGCCGCCCCTGGGGATCGAAGGCCAAGTTGTCCGGGCACGACATCCAGCCGGCATCCGAGGTTTGCGGATGATAGCGCCCCTTGTCCTTGGGGCCTGCCAGCAGGAAGACGTTCCAGCGATACTCCGTCGCCGTGTGGTCGACGCCGCCGTCGATGGTGGGCGGGATCATCTCGATGACATGGCCGTGCTCGTTGTCGGGGCGCGGATTGGCGGCGTCCAGCTTGTCGGCGGCTCGCTTGGTGTTGTTGGTGCACATCATGTAGACCTTGCCGGTGACCGGGTTGGTCTCGACGTCCTCGGGGCGGTCCATGGGGGTGGCGCCCATCAGGTCGGCGGCACGACGCGCCTCGATCACCACGTCGGCCTGGGAATGGAAACCGTTGGCCGGGTTCAGCAGGCCGTTGCCGAAGATCAGCGGCAGCCAGGTCAGGCGGCCGTCGTCGTGGAACTTGGCGACATAAAGGATGCCGTCGTCCAACAGACCCATGTTGGCCTTGCGGCTGGTCTTGTCGATCTTGCCGCTGGTGACGAAGCGGTACAGATATTCGAAGCGCTCGTCGTCGCCGGTATAGACGGTGACGCGGCCGTTGGCATTGACCACCACGTTGGCGGCTTCGTGCTTGAAGCGGCCCAAGGCGGTGCGCTTGACCGGCTGCGATTGCGGGTCATAGGGATCGACTTCCACCAGCCAGCCGAAGCGGTTGGGCTCGTTGGGTTCCTTGGTCACGTCGAAGCGGTCGAAATGGGTGCCCCACGAATATTCCGGCTTGCCGACAATGCCCACACGCTTGTGGCTGGCGGCTTCCGCCCCGCTGGGGGTGCCGGCGAAATATTGGTGGAAGTTCTCTTCCGCCGTCAGCACCGTGCCCCACGGCGTCAAGCCGCCGGCGCAATTGTTCAAGGTGCCCTTGACCATCCGGCCGCTGGGATCGGCCTTGGTCTTCAGCCGGTCATGGCCGGCCGCCGGGCCCGACACCGCCATGGCGGTGTCCATGGTGATGCGCCGGGCATGGCGCGACTTGTCCACCACCTGCCACTGGCCCTTGACCTTCTTGACCTCGACCACCGACAGGCCATGGGCGGCCAGTTCGATTTCCGCCTGGTCGCGGCTGACCTTGGTGGCGCCGTCCTTTTCGGTCAAGCCGGGGAACATCAACCAGGAATCGGTGTATTCGTGGTTGACCACCAGCAGGCCGTGTTCGGAATTCTTCGAGCCCAGCGGCAGCGGGCAATAACCGATGTGGTCGTTGTTGTAGCCGAACTGCCTGGCTTGCGCGGCGGCGCTTTGCTTTTGCGGATCGAAGGCCGGCGCATCGGCCAGCACCTTGTCGCCCCAGCGGATCAGCACCTGGGCGTCATAGCCGGGGGCCACCTGATGATTTTCGGCGATGGTGTGCGGCGCCTCGGCGAAGCTCAGGCCGTCACCCTGCATGCCCGCCGGCTTGGCGTGGGCCGGCAACGAGACTTCCCGCACCAGGGCCGCAGCGGCCAGGCCGCCCAGCACCGTGCGCCGCGACAAGGCGGTGTCGACGATGGCGGAAAAGCAGGGTTGGGTCGAGGGGTTGACGCCAATGTCCTCGGGATCGATGTCGGGGCGCATGGGATGGTTTCCGCTTTGGTGAAATTTGACCGCATTCTAAACAAGCAAACGATCACCAGCGTGAATCTTGCGTGACGACAAAAGCACGAAATTCGCCCCTTGACGACGCCCCCCGGCTTTGGGTACACATGCGGCCTTCCCGGTGGCGGGTGTAGCTCAGTTGGTTAGAGCGCCAGGTTGTGGTCCTGGATGTCGTCGGTTCGAATCCGATCACTCGCCCCATTCCCCCTTCTCTACATATCGGCCAGCCAATCCGGCAGTGTCGCCATACTATCCAGCCGCACATAGCGCGGATGGTCCAAGGGCGGCTCGGCCGCTTCATGGGCCCAGACCGGCCCGGCATAGGGAATGTGAACCGCCCAGGCGCCGGCCGCCAGTACCGGCAGGATGTCCGAGCGCACCGAATTGCCCACCATGACGCACGGGCCTTCACCTTTGCCGTGCTGGGCGAACAGCCGTCGGTACAGGGCCTCGTCCTTTTCGCTGACCACTTCCACCGCGTCGAACAAATCGGCCAGCCCGGACCGCGCCAGTTTGGCTTCCTGGTCCAGCAGGTCGCCCTTGGTGACGACGATGATCTTGTGCCCGGCCTGTTTGACCGCCGCCACCGCGTCGGCGACGCCGTCCAACAGGTGGACCGGGTGGGCCAGCATGTGCTTGGCCCGTTCGATCAATTCGGCGATCACCGATGTGGGGACCTGGCCACCCGACACCTCGATGGCGGTCTCGATCATCGACAGGGCGAATCCTTTGATGCCGTAACCGAACAACGCCAGATTGGCGATTTCAGTGCGATACAGCCGCTCGGCCAGATGCTCGGGCGGGCAATAGGGTTCCAGCAAGTGCTTGAAGCGGTCCTGGGTCGCCCAGAACAGCGGCTCGTTGTGCCACAGCGTGTCGTCGCCGTCGAAGGCCACCAGACTCACGACAGGGCTTCCCGCAAACGGTTCAGCGCAGCTTCGCCGCCGGGCAGGCCGAAACGCAGCCAGTCCGGGCGCTGGGCGAAGGCGCGGACCAGGATGCCGGCGTGGCCCAGGCGGTCATAGATGGCCGCCGCGTCGGGATGTTCCACCAGCCGGAACAGGTCGGTACCGCCGAATGCGTGCAGGCCGGCCTTGCCGAGCACCCCGTCCAGCCGTTGGGCGGCATTGGCCAGATGGGCGCGGGTGGCGTCGGCCCAAACCCGATCGACCAAGGCGGCGCGACCGATGGCCAAGGCCGGCCCGGACACCGGCCACGGCCCCAATTGCGCCGTCATCCGCGCCACCACATCCGCTTGCGCCAGACAAAAGCCCAAGCGCAGCCCGGCCAAGCCATAGAACTTGCCGAAGGACCGCAGTACCACCAATCCGGGACGCAACCTTCCAGCCACCGACAGATGCGGCGCCACCTCGCCGAAGGCTTCGTCCACCACCACCAGGGGGAACTGGTCGCACAAGGCCAGAACCGCGGCGGCATCGTGGGTGCGGCCGTCGGGGTTGTTGGGGTTGACCAGGACCAGAACCTCGGCGCCGCCCGCGTCGGCGGCGATGCCCACCTCGCTGACGGCGTGGCCGGCGGCGGCCCAGGCGATCGCGTGCTCGCCATAGGTGGGCGACACCACCGCCACCCGTCGCGGGCTGAAACAACGGGCCAAGCCCGCGATCAGGCAGGACGAGCCCGGCCCGGCCAAAACGTTCTCGGGCGAACAGCCATAGGCCGTGGCCGCGGCTTGCCGCAAGCCGTCCTGTTCCGCTGAACCCGGCAAGCGGTGCCAGGCTTCGGCCGCCACGTGTCCCAAGGCGTAGGGCCAAGGATTGATGCCGGTGGACAGGTCCAGCCATCCCAGGGCCGGCTTTCCCCAGCGAGCCTCGGCGGCGACCAGGTCGCCGCCATGAACCGGCAAGGCGCTCATGACCACGAATCCAGCACCGCGCGGGAATCCACCTCGACCAAGGGCACCCGGGGCGACGGCCCGGCGCCGTCGACGAAGACCGGCAGCAGCACCTCGACCAGATCGTCGGCATCGCCGCCGGCCTGGATGACGCCACGGGCCCGCCATTGCGGATGGCCCGGCGCCTCGGACGGTGTCAAGACCGGTTCGAAACAGCAATCCACCGGACACAGAAGCGCCGCCCATTGGTCGCGGTCCCGGGTCAGGAACAGGGCTTCCAACTCGGCGATCAGGTCGTTCTGCGGCATGGGTTCGAACTGGCGGTGGATCCAGTCCTCGCGGCCGACGGCGGCGCAGAAGCCACGCCAGAACTTTTCCTCGATCGCCCCCAAGGCGACAAAGCGGCCGTCACGGGTGCGGTAAAGCCGGTAGAAGGCGGCGCCGCCATTGATGATGTCGTGTTCGCGGCGCAAGGTTTCGCCGCGATGGGCGGAAGACAGGATGCCCCCCATCCACGACAGCGCCGCTTCCGACAGGCTGACGTCCAGCCGGGCGCCCTGGCCGGTGCGTTCGCGGCGCAACAGGGCGGCCAGCACCGCCTGCACCGCCAGCATGGCCCCGGCATGGTCGGCCAGCGGCGGGAAGGTCATCACCGGCCGTGCCTCGATGCCGCTGGCGGCCAATCCGCCGGTCAGCGCCACATAGGTCAGGTCATGGCCGGCCACCGGGGCGTGGGGGCCGGTCTGGCCGTATCCAGACACCGAACAATGCACCAGGCGC
This sequence comes from Magnetospirillum sp., assembly GCA_020217035.1. Lineage (GTDB taxonomy): Bacteria > Pseudomonadota > Alphaproteobacteria > Rhodospirillales > Magnetospirillaceae > Magnetospirillum. The sequence continues at coordinate 5,847 of JAIWOG010000106.1, forward strand.
GGATTGAGGCGGTTCAGTTCTTCGGCGCCAAAGCCCAGGCGGTCCAGCACGCCGGGGCGGTAGGCTTCCACCAGCACGTCGGCCCTGGCCAACAATTCCGCCAACGCCGCCTTGCCGTCCGGCGTCTTCAGATCCAGGCGCACCACCCGCTTGTTGCGGTTGGCCAACTTGTAGAAAAACGTGGTGCCGTCGGAATCGGTCGGCCCCATTTTGCGCATGGGGTCGCCCGTCGGCGGCTCGACCTTGACCACCTCGGCCCCCATGTCGGACAGCCATTGGGTGGCGAAGGGGCCGGGAATGTACTGGCTGAGGTCAAGGACGCGGATACCGGCAAGGCATTGGGCAAGCATGGGAAACCTCCGTCTGGGGCCCCAGGGAAGCAGGCCGGCCTTGCCGGGTCAAGTCTGTCAGACGCTCCAGCCGGGCTTGCGCTTTTCCAAAAAGGCCGCCATGCCCTCGGCGCATTCGTCGCCGACGCGCTGTTCGGCGAAACGGTGGGCGATCAGGCGCATCAGGTCGGGGCCGTGCTCGGCCTCGGCGACGACACGGATGGCTTCCTTGGACCCGGCCTGCGCCTTGGGGGCCCCCTTCAGGCAGTTTTCCACCATGCGGTCGCGGGCTTCGGCCAGCTTGTCGGCGGCCACCACCGCGTGGACCAGGCCCAGGCGGAACGCCTCGCGGGCGTCGAACCGTTCGCCCGACAGCCAATAGCGCCGGCTGGCCCGCGCCCCCATGGCGGCGACCACCTGCGGGCCGATGATGGTGGGTTCCAGGCCCAGCCGCACCTCGGTCAGGGCGAAGCTGGACTCCTCGCTGGCCAGCACGATGTCCGCCGCCGCCAACAGGCCGACGCCGCCCCCCAGGGCGGCGCCGTCGACGCAGGCGATTACCGGCTTGGGGCAACGGTCGATGGCGTCCATCAGCACCGCGATCATCATGGAATCGCGCTGATTGTCCTCACGGGGTGCTGCGATGGAACGCCGCACCCAGCCCACGTCCAGCCCGGCGCAGAAGGTCTTGCCTTGGGCTTCCAGCACCACCACGCGCACCGCCTCGGCCACGCCCAGCTTCTGGAAAGCCTGGGTCAAGTTCACCACCAAGGCTTCGTCCAAGGCGTTGTGAACCTGCGGGCGGGTCAGCGTCAACGTCGCCACCGCGCCCTCGACCTTCACCAACAGACCGTTTTCCATGGACAAGCTCCCCCTTATCGGCGTTCACCCCAATCCCGCCGACAGAATGCGCCCGCCTGGGAAAAAAGTCACTCGACCAGATCGCGATAGGCATGCCAACTGGCATGGCCGATCAACGGCAAGGTCACCAGCAGGCCAACGAAGAACAGCGCCATGCCGAACAAGGTGAAGAAGCTGATCAAGCTGCCCCACAGCATCATCGCCCGCCAGTTCTTGCGCACCGCCTCGACGCTGGTCAGCATGGCGGTCATGGCGTCGCAATCCTTGCGGTCCAGCAACATGGGCACGGCGATGGCGGTCATGGCGAAGACGCCGACGGCCATGGCCCCGCCGCTGATCATGCCCACCAGCAGGAAGGACAGGCTTTGCGGCGACAGCAAGATGGTGTCCAGCAGATGGTCCAGCGACGGCGGCGCGGCGCCGAAGAACAGCATGAATTCCAGCATGGCCAGACGCACCCAGGCCAGGAAGGCGATCAGCAGGAAGGCGCCGACCAGGGCGATCTGAGTGGGGTTGCGGCGGATGGCGGTGAAGGCGTCGGCGAAGCTGGCATTGATGCCGTCGGCCTGGCGACGGCTGGTTTCGTAAAGCCCGACGGCGGCCACCGGCCCGACCAGGGCGAAGCCGAAGGCCAACGGCAGGATCAAATATCCCATGCCCACGGCATCCAGGCCGAAGAACAGCCCCAGGCCGATGGCGGTGAACAACCCGCCATAGAAATAGCTGATGCCGGGATTGGCGCACATGTCCTGCCAACCGGCGGACAGCCAGTCCCAGGGATGGTTAAGGGTGATGTCGCGAATATGCGCCGTGTTGTCGGCGCCGGTATGGGTGACGGTTCTCATGTCCTGTCCTCCCGTGGTGAAACAACACCTCAGGGCTTGCACATGGGAAGCGTCAAAGCTGAGTTAAAGGGGCATCAATGCCCGCAGCTACAACCACCGCCGCAGGATTCGTCGTCTTCGGCCTTCAGGTCGGCGCCGTCGTCGTCCTCGCGGAAGATGGCGCCATGGTAGATGCGCACAGATCGTTCGTCCAACTGCGCCGCGATATAGTTGCGGCCGTCTTCGTCCACCAGCATCTCCATGCCCAGGCGACCTTGCTCGATGGCAGTGACCACCTCGGTCTCGCTGGTGTCGAAGGCTTTGGCCACGGCACCAACCAGAGCGTTGATCTCGTCATACATTTCGCGGTTTTCCATAGCCACCTCCTGGGGGAACGCCGGGGCCTTATAGCCAAAGCCGGCCCGCCCTGTCACGCCCCAAGCACGAAATGGGCGAAGGCTTCGTCGGATTGGGTGGGCCTGAAGCCCGCCCCCAGGAACAAGCGCTCGCTGGCCAGGTTGCCCGGCCGCACCGCCGCCAGCACCTCGGCCCCGGGATGGTCGCGCCGCAGGCGGGCGACGCCTTCGTTCAGGATGCGTCGCCCCAGCCCCCGGCCTTGGGCAACGGGGGCGACGGTGATGCTGACCTCCCACACGTCAGCTTGGCCGCGACGGTTGAAGCGGACCACGCCGACCCGTGTGCCGTCCAGCCACGCCACCAGGAACAGGCAGCCGGGATCGGCGATCATGCGGTCAAGCCACCGGCAATGGTCCTCCCAGCTTATTTCCTCCGGCTGACGCGACAGCGCCCGCGTCTTGGGATCGTTGCGCCAGGCCAACAGGTCGGCGGCGTCGGCCGGCTGCGCCAATCGCAGATGCAGGCTCATGCCCGGATGTTGACCAGAGAGCCCCGCGACAACGTCGCCGAGGACGACGACGCGGCCGAAGAGGAATAGCCCGTCGACGAGGTGGACGAGCCCAAACCGGTCAACGAGCGCACCAGGGTCGAGGTGGTGCCGTCGTCATAGGCCAGCCCCTGAACCGCATTGGACAGGGCGTCATAGCGGATGGAAACCTGCTGGATGGCCCGCTCGACGGCGGCCCTGGCGGTCTCGGTGCTGCTTTGGTCGATGACGCTGAGACCGGACAGCCCCAGGCTGGCGCTGTCGAGCGGCTGCGACGTCACCGTGGCGACGCCCCCCAGGCTGGTGGTTTGGATACGGATCGCCGCAACCGGCTGCGACACCAGGTTCACCCCGGATACCGTCGCCTGGGCGACCGTCTTGTCGATGCCGCCCAAGGCCAGGGTGATGTCGGTTTGAAGCGAGCTGCGGGTGGCGTCGGTGCGTTGGCTGGGAACGCTCAGGCCGTCGGCGATGCCGATCTTGTCGCGGATGGCGTAAAGCTGGGTCAGAACGTCGGCGGCGGCAGCGCTGGCCGCCTGGGTCGCCAGACGGCCTTGAGCCAAGGAATAAGACTGGGCCGAGGGCGACGACGACACGGCGGTGTCGGCGACCACCTGTCCGAAACGGCGGAAAGCCGCGCCGGTGACTTGCGTCAGCGCGTACAGGTCGTCTTGCCGACCGATGGTTTTGCTTACCGCTTCCATGACCGTGCGCTTTCCGTCACGATGGCCGCCAAACCCGCGGCCCTGTGCCATTCTGCCCTGTCAGCATAGCACAGGGGCGGCCAGACGGGCAACGCAAGCGAAAATGATAACGACTTGGAAACCAAGGGCTGCTATATTAGGCGTTGGAACATAGTGACCCGCACGCCGGTGGAATGCCGGCGGGACCCGTCCGCAACCGGACCAGGCGATAGAACGTCGACCTAAGGCAGGTGATCATGGCGACCGACATTTCCGCACTGCTGCAGACGCAGTACAGTCTGTACCAGTACAATTCCGACAACTCGCTGCTGCGCATCAAGCTGGCGCAGGCCGAACGTTGGCAAAAGGAAAGCGACGCCATCCGCGACAAATACGACGGTTCGGTCGAAGCGGAATACGAGGCCCGTTTCCAAGCCGCCGTCGATGCGAAAGCCGCGATCGTCGCGCCCTATCAGCGCGTCCAAACCGCCCTGGACAAGATCGACGACATCCGCAACAAGCTGCTGGAAATGCGCACCGCCGCCTCGACCGG
>JAIWOG010000107.1 GCA_020217035.1 Magnetospirillum sp.
TTCGGCCGAGGCGTTCGACTACGCCTATTCGACGCTGACCACCATGGTGGGATCGTCGTGGCTGGACGCCCAGTCGCTGACATCCAACAACCGGACCCAGGCGGTTACCTGGCCTGACAAGCCCGAGCTTTTCAGTGCCGGCAATTACCAAGTCCAGCTCAACCATTACTTCCTGGGCAACGATTACGCCATCGAACTGAACGACGGCAGCGGCGTCACCCGCCCCGACCCGTCCACCAGCAAGTTGACCGGCGGCTCGGTGACGGGAACCGCTTACGCCGACCTGACCAACGTCACCATCACCGGCGACCAGATCACTTTCGACGCCGGCGGCACCACCCATACCGGGACCTTGAAGACCGGTGGTGGTGGCGTGCTGAACGCCTGGGCCTACAACAACTTCACCTCGTCCAATTCCGACCCCGACCAGAACGCCGCCGAAGTCGCCGCCTTGAAGGCGTCGGCCATGGCCGCCATCGACGACGCCATCGAGCGGGTGCGCATGGCGGAAACCCAGTGGGGCATCGCCGAGGCTCAATTGTCCGGCGCCCTCAACTTCCTGGGGCTGCGCCAAGATCAGGCCAAGGAAGAGTTCGAGCTGAAGTCCAACGAGGTGCTGGACGCCAAGAACGCCGAGTTGCGGGCCGCCAAGACCCGCTATGAATTGTCTGTCAACACGCTGAGCCTGACCAGCGGGCAAGCCAGCAACTTCATCCAGCAGATGTTCATGACCTCGCCCTTCGCCGAGCAGAAAAGCCTGTTCGAAATCATCAGCGGCTGACCATCAGGCCAGGAAATCTTAACTATTCGCCGCGCATGCTGAAGGCCGGATAGAACGTCCGCACCCTGCTGCGAGGTTAGCCTTGACCATTCTCAATTCCTTTCGCCACGACATCGGCGATCGCCTGGACGGCAAGTCCGTGCTGGTCACCGGCGGCACCGGTTCGTTCGGCCGCGAATTCATCCGCACCGTGCTGGCGCAATACAAGGTCGGGCGTCTGATCGTCTTTTCGCGCGACGAGCAAAAGCATTTCGAGATGCAGCGCGAGTTCCCCGAGGACAAGTATCCGGCCATCCGCTATTTCCTGGGTGACGTGCGTGACCTGGACCGCCTGAACCGCGCCTTCAAGGGGGTGGATGTGGTCATCCACGCCGCCGCGCAGAAACACGTGCCGCTGGCCGAGTATAACCCCACCGAATGCCTGCACACCAATGTCTGGGGCGCCGAGAACGTGGTGCGCGCCGCCATCGACAACAACGTGTCGGCGGTGGTCGCTTTGTCCACCGACAAGGCGGTCAACCCGGTCAACCTGTACGGCGCCAGCAAGCTGGCGGCCGAGAAGGTGTTCGTCGCCGCCAACAACATCGCCGGCCGCGCCCATACCCGTTTCTCGGTGGTGCGCTATGGCAACGTCGTCGGCTCGAAGGGGTCGGTGGTGCCGTTCTACCAGCAATTGCTGGCCCAGGGCGCCGACCACCTGCCGATCACCGATCCGCGCATGACCCGCTTCTGGATCACCTTGCAGCAGGGCGTCGACTTCGTGCTGTCGTCCTTCGCCATGATGAAGGGCGGCGAGATCTTCATTCCGAAAATCCCTTCCATGCGTATACCCGACCTGGCCAAGGCCATGGCGCCCCACCTGCCGCACAAGACCATCGGCATCCGCCCCGGCGAGAAGCTGCACGAGGTGATGGTGGCGGAAGAGGAATCGCGGACCACCCACGAACTGGACGACCGCTATCTGATCTATCCGGCGCTGTCGTTCTGGACCCAATCCGACCTGCCGGCCGGCGCCAAGGCGGTGCCCGAGGAATTCCGCTATGCCAGCGACAGCAACGACTGGTGGCTCAGCGACGCCGAGTTGCTGAGCATGATCAGCCGCTCGCTGCTTTAGGGATCAGACGATGATCGCCGTGTTGGGCTTGGGCAGCATCGGCCTGCGCCACGCGGGCAACGCCCTGGCCTTGGGCCAGGCGGTCATCGGCTTCGATCCCAGCCCGGAGCGCCGCGCCCTGTTGGCGGATAAGGGCGGCACCGTCACCGCCGACCGTGGCCAGGCCATCGCCGCCGCCCGCGCCGTGGTGGTGGCGTCGCCGTCCGAACACCACATGGACGATTTGCGGGCTTGCCTGGCCGCCGGCCGCCACGTTCTGGTGGAAAAGCCGTTGGCCCATCGTGTCGACGGCTTGGCCGTACTGATGGCCGAGGCCGAACAGGCCGGGCTGGTGGTGGCGGTGGCGATGATGCTGCGCCTTCATCCCGCCGTGCGCCGCGCGGCTGAAATCCTGTCCTTGGGCCAGTTGGGAAAGCCTTTGTGGGGCCGTTTCCTGGCGGCGCTTTACTTGCCCGAATGGCGCCCCGGCCAGGACTGGACCCAAGGATACGCCAACGATCCCAAGACCGGCGGCGCTCTGTTCGACTATGTCCATGAAATAGACTTGGCCTGCCACCTGCTGGGACCGGCCCACGTGTTGGCTTCGGTGGCCACCCATACCGGCAGCATCGGCTTGGCCGCCGAGGACATGGCCGATTTGGTGCTGGACCATGGCGGGGCGCGCTCGTCCATCCACGTGGATTACGTCACCCGTCCACGCCATCGCTATGGCGAGGTCGCCGGCACCTTGGGGGCGCTGCGCCTCGACCTGGACGGCCGCCGCCTGACTTGGCGGGACACCAGCGGCGCCGTGGTCGAGGACGTCACCTATCCCGGTTCCTATGCCGACGATTACGTGGCCGAGATGGCCGCCTTCGTCGCCGCCATCGACCGAGCCGAGCCGCCGCCCTGTTCCGGCGCCCAGGCGCTGGAGGTTCTTGAAACCCTGATTTCCGCCCGCACCCTTGCCGGATTGCCGTCATGACCACCATCGCCATCATCCAGGCCCGCCTGTCCTCCACCCGCCTGCCCGGCAAGGTGCTGCTGCCCCTGGGCGGCATTCCGGCCCTGCACTGGGTGGCCCGCGCCGCCCAGGCCATTCCCGGCGTGGACAAGGTGGTGGTCGCCACCTCGGACCAACCCGACGACGACGCAATCGCCGCCTGGGCCAAGCAATCCGGCATCGCCTGCCATCGTGGCCCGCTGGACGACGTGCTGGCCCGCTTCGCCCTGGCCGCCAGGGCCGAGGGCGCGGACGTCATCCTGCGCCTGACCGGCGATTGCCCGTTGCTGGACCCCCAGGTGTGCGGTCAGGTTCTGGCCCTGCTGAAGCGCCAGGGGCTGGATTACGCCAGCAACGTCAGCCCGCAGACCTGGCCCGATGGCCTGGATTGCGAAGCCTTGACCCGTGCCGCCCTTGACGCCGCCATGGCCGAGGCCGCCCCCGGCCCCGAACGCGAACACGTCACCCCCTTCATCCGCGAACGCCGCGACCGCTTCAAGGTGGGCGGCGTGCCCTGCCCGCTGCCCGGCCTGGAAAGTGAACGCTGGACCCTGGACGAAAGCCGCGACCTGGACTTCCTGACCCAGGTGGTAACCAAACTGCCCGACCCGACCCGCCCGCCGTCATACCTTGAAGTGCTGGCGGTGTTGGATGCCCATCCGGGGCTGCGTGCCGTCAACGCCCAAATCACCCGCAATGAAGGCGCCGCCAAGTCATGGCGTGAAGCGCCGCTGCCCACCTTCCTGGGTACCGAACGCACCGAAAGCTGGTTGCGACGGGCGGAAAAGGTCATTCCGCTGGCCAGCCAGACTTTTTCCAAAAGCCGCATCCAGTACCCGGAAGGCTCGCCCTTGTTCCTGACCCACGGCCAGGGCGGAAGGGTGTGGGACGTTGACGGCAACCGCTATGTGGACATGGTCTGCGGCCTGCTGCCGGTGGTGCTGGGCTATCAGGACCCCGATGTGGATCAGGCCATCCGCGACCAGTTGGGCCGCGGCATATCCTTCAGCCTGCCCACCCCCTTGGAAACCGAACTGGCGGAACGGCTGACCCGGCTGATTCCCTGCGCCGAAAGCGTGCGTTACGGCAAGAACGGCACCGACGCCACCAGCGCCGCCATCCGTCTGGCCCGCGCCTTCACCGGCCGCGACCGCGTCGCCACCTGCGGCTATCACGGCTGGCAGGATTGGTATATCGGCGCCACCACCCGCCACAAGGGCATCCCGCAAGCGGTGCGCGAGTTGACCCACACATTGCCCTATAACGATCTGGAAGCGGTGGACCGGCTGTTTTCCGCCCATCCGGGCGAATTCGCCGCCCTGATCATGGAACCGATGAACGCCGTCGATCCCAAGCCCGGCTATTTGCAGGACTTGAAGGAATTGGTGCATTCCCATGGGGCGCTGTTGGTGTTCGACGAAGTCATCACCGGCTTCCGCTATGCCGTCGGCGGTGCGCAGTCGATGTTCGGGGTGACCCCCGACCTGGCGTCGTTCGGCAAGGCCATGGGCAACGGCATGCCCATTTCCGCCATCGTCGGCCGCGCCGACGTGATGCGGGAAATGGAGGACGTGTTCATTTCCGGCACTTTCGGCGGCGAGGCGCTGTCGCTGGCCGCCGCCATCGCCACCATCGACAAGATGGAGCGCCAACCGGTGATCGAGAAACTATGGTCGCTGGGCACCCGTCTGGCCGATGGCGTGGCGCAGCTGACCGCGAAGCACGGATTGTCCGACATCATCACCCTGGTGGGCCGGGCGCCGTGGAAGATCATCTCGGTGGTGGACCACCCGACAGCCCGCAAGGAAGCCATCAAGACCCTGTTCGCCCACCACATGCTGCGTTCCGGCGTGCTGTTCCTGGCCAGCCACAACGTCTGCTACGCCCATGATGACGACGACGTGAACGTGGTGCTGACCGCCTGGGACCGCGCGCTTTCCGCCGTCGCCGCCGAACTGGCCACCGGCCAGTTGGAAGCCCGCCTGCCCTGCCCGGCGGTGGAACCGGTGTTCAAGGTGAGATAGGGGCGATCAGGCGCGAGGCGCAGCCCGTGCCGGACCCGCTCAAACGCCGCGGGGCTTTAACAGGATTAGTTCTCGATCCAGCGCTTGTGCAGCCACAGCCATTGGCCGGGGCGTTCGCGCACCCATTGCCCCAACAAATCGTTGATGGCGGTCATCAGCACCAAGGTGTCGGCGTGGGAATCGCCGGACAGTTGAACCTCCATGGGCTTCATGATGGTGACGCGGAAATGGGCGCCGCCCAGGCGTTCGACGCGGGCCGGCACCACCGGGCATTTGAAGCGGGCGGCGAAACGTCCCACCGCCGGCGCGGTCATGGCGTCGCGGCCCAGGAACGGCACCTTGATGCCGTCATTCATCTTCTGGTCCACCAGCATGCCCAGATGTCCGCCGGCCTTCAGCAGGGTCATGATCTCGCGCGCCCCTTCCGGGCCCTTGGCGATCTGGCCGCCCGGTGCCGCATGGGCGCGATAGCGACGATAGATCTTTTCCACGAAGGGATTGTTGGCCTCGCGGTAGACCAAGGTGATGGGAATGCCTTCCAGCGCCGCCGTGGTGCCGGCCATTTCCCAATTGCCCAGATGGCCGGCGACGAACAGGCCGGGCTGGCCATCATCGCGCAACAGGTGCAGGTTCTCGCGCCCGATCAACTCGACCCGGTTCTTCATCAGCCAGCCGATATGGGGGAACTCGGCGGCGGTGCGCCCCAGGTTGTCCCAGACTTCCACGACGATGGCCTCGATCTCGGCCTTGGACTTGTCGGGGAAGGTGCGCCGCAAATTGCGCCGCGCCACGTCCGATACCTTCAGCCACGGCCCAACGGAACGCGCCAGCCAACCGCCCAGCCCCGAAGCCCAATCCGCCGGCAAAAACGCGAACAGGCCGATCACCGCGTAAGCGACCAAAGCTTCCAGACGATAGCGAAGGTCACGCCCACTCAACGCCATGGCAATTCCATCAGCAATTCATCCAGTCCCGCTTCGTCGTCCCAGGCCAAGGTGACAGTCAGCACCCGCACCCGGTCACGCAGTTCGGGCGGCACCCTAACCGCATCCTTGGCCGTGGTCCAGACCTCGAGACCTTGATCCAGGATTTCGGCGATCTCGGCCTTGCCATAGGCATGGTGATCCGGAAAGGATTTTTGGCTCGCCACCTGGGCGCCGCATTGGCGCAAGGTGTCGAAGAACTTGGCTGGCCGGCCGATGCCGGCGAAGGCCGCCACCTTGGCGCCCTGCAATTGGGCGGCTTCCGGCCCCGGCACCAGCCGGGCCTGCAACACCCGCTTGCCGGCCAGATGACGACGCACGCCCACATGGTCGTCCCCCATCAGCACCACCGCCTGGGCGCGGGCCAACCCCTCGGCCACCGTTTCCCGGCACGGCCCGGCGGGGATCACCCGGCCGTTGCCAAAGCCATAGCCGCCATCCACCACCACCAAGGCCAGATCGTGCCGCAGCGAACCGTTCTGGAAACCGTCATCCATCACCAGAACGCCAGCCCCCAATTCAGCGGCGGCGATGGCGCCGTCGGGGCGATGCCGCGCCACCCAGGTGGGCCCCTGGGCGGCCAGCAGCAGCGCCTCGTCACCGACCCGGCCAGCATTGTGACGGACAGGATCGACCAGACGCGGGCCGGCTTCGGTGCCACCATAGCCGCGGGTCAGGAAATGCGGTTCGCGCCCCATGGCCGACAGCTTGGCCCCCAGGGCCAAGCAGACCGGGGTCTTTCCGGCGCCGCCGGCGACGATGTTGCCGACACAGACCACCGGCATGGCGGCGTGAAAGCCCTCCCCCCTCAGACGCTTGTTGCGCCCGCCCCAGGCGTAGAGCCCGGCAAGCGGCGACAACAGCCGGGGCAGCAAGCCGTCCCGGCGCCAGAAATCAGGGGCTTGCATCAAGCGCCTCCAGCCACGGCGACAGGGTTTGCATCACCGCATCCAGGGCGCCGGCCTCGGCCTCGCTCCACGCCAGGGCATTGGCGCGACTCTCGGCCAGCAAGCCAGGATCGGCCAACAACCTTGCGACCTGATGGTGCAGATCCTCGGGCGAGCCGACCTGTTGCGCGGCGCCCGCCGCCAGCATGGACGGCACCATGTCGGGGAAATTGCTCATACGCGGACCGAACAGCACCGCCGCCCCCAGCCGCGCCGGCTCGAACGGGTTCTGCCCGCCTTCCGCCAACAGGCTTTTGCCCATGAAGACGACGGGACACAGGCGGAAGAACAGCCCCAGTTCGCCCATGGTGTCGGCCACGTAAAGCCCGCCGTCCGGCATGGCGCCCGTTGAGCGCAGACGGCAATCGGGTAATTCGGCGGCGATTTCCGGGCCGCGATGGGGATGGCGGGGAACGATGACGGTCAGCAAGTCGGGGAAGCGGTCCAGCAAGGCAGCATGCACCCTGGCGACCAGCGCTTCCTCGCCGGCATGGGTGCTGGCGGCCAGCCACAGCGGACGCCCGGCCACCATCGCCCGCAAACGTTCCAATTCCGCCTGGTCGCAGGGCAAGGGCGGCACCGCTTGCTTCAAATTGCCGACGCACCGGCAATCGCCGCCGCCCAAATGCCGCAAACGGTCGGCGTCACCCGGCGTCTGGCCCAGGCACAGGTCGAAGCGGCCCAGCATGGTGGCGATGAAGCCCGGGGCCTTCTTCCAGCCTTCCAGGGAACGCGGCGACACCCGGCCTTGCACCAGGATCAGCGGCACCTGGCGTTTCTTGATCTCGGTCAGGATGTTGGGCCAGAAATCCGATTCCGCCCACAGCACCAGATCGGGGCGCCAGTGGTCCAGGAAGCGCCGCACCCAGGCCGGACGGTCGACGGGCACGAATTGGTGGATGGCGCCCACCGGCAGGCGTTGCGCCATCATTTGGGCCGAGGTGACGGTGCCGCTGGTCAACAGCACCTTCAGCCCCCGGTCCAGCAAACGTTCGATCAACGGCAACAGCGACAGGCATTCGCCGACGCTGGCGCCATGCAGCCACACCAGGGCACCCTCGGGTCGCGCCTGAGAGGCGATTCCCATGCGTTCGGGAAAACGGGCCGGGTCTTCCTTGCCCTTGGCCATGCGCCGGTTCAGGTAAACCGAAATAGCCGGCCCCAGGACATGCGACACGACGCGGTAAAGGCCGTGGATCATGCGGGCTTTACCGGGTCTTCGCCCACCATCTGGTCGGCTTGGTCGCACAGGTCGTTCATCACCTTTTCCAGGTGCAGCCGCCAGCCTTCCAAATCCTCGTCGCTGGCGTCGCGGGGAACGCTGATCGGTTCGCCCCAGATGAACACCCCCTTGCCGAAGGGCTTGGGCACCAAGAAGCGGTCCCAGGAATTCAGCAGACGGCGCGGCGACGCCGAATAGGTGGCGGGAATGATCGGGCAACCCGACAGCTTGGCCAGGGCGATGATGCCGTCGGTGGCCTGCATGCGCGGTCCCTTGGGGCCGTCGGGGGTGATGCCGACGCAGCCGCCCGACTTCAGCATCTTCAGCAGCGCCCGCAACGCGCCGGCCCCGCCCCTGGTGCTGGAGCCGGCGATGGTGCTGATGCCGAAATGGGCCGAGGTGCGGGCGATCAGCAAGCCGTCGCGGTGATGGCTGATCAACATGTGGATGGGCATGCCGCGCCGCCAGCACTTCATCATCATGATCAGCCGGCCGTGCCAGAACGCCAGGATGAACGGCTTGCCCTGGTCCCAGAACGGTTCCGGCACGTGGGCGTTCACCACTCGCCAGCGTCCCGACCGCCACACCAGCCGAATGTAAAGCGACGCCAACCAGCATAAGAAGCCGCGAAGGACTTCGTTCTTGCCGAGTTGCTTGGCCAGGCTCAAGACCGCCCTCCGCCGCTAGAAGCCCCGCCCGGCGGCGGCTTCCTCGTGGAACTGCATGGCGTAAAGCCGGGCATATTGGCCGCCCAGTTCCAAAAGCGCGTTGTGGTCGCCCGATTCCACCACCCGGCCGCGATCCAGCACATGGATCAGGTCGGCACCCACCACGGTGGACAAGCGGTGGGCGATGACGATGGTGGTGCGGCCCTTCATCAAGTGTTCCAACGCCACCTGCACCTGACGCTCGGATTCGGTGTCCAGGGCACTGGTGGCTTCGTCCAGCAGCAAGATGGGGGCGTTCTTCAGCATGGCCCTGGCGATGGCCAGTCGCTGGCGCTGGCCGCCCGACAGGTTCAGGCCGCGTTCGCCCACCATGGTGTCGTAGCCTTCCGGCAAGGACAGGATGAAGTCGTGAGCGGCGGCGGCCTTGGCGGCGGCCTCGATTTCCTCGTCGGTGGCGCCGAAGCGGCCATAGGCGATGTTGGCGCGGATGGTGTCGTCGAACAGCACGATTTCCTGGCTGACCAGGGAAATGCGCGACCGCAAGCTGTCCAGGGTGACGTCGCGGATGTCGGTGCCGTCGATGCTGACATGGCCGTCGGTGACGTCGTAGAAGCGCGGCAACAGGTTCAGCACCGTGCTTTTGCCCGCCCCCGAGGCGCCGACCAGGGCCACCGTCTTGCCGCCGGGAATGTCCATGGTGACGCCGTCCAGCGCCGCCTTGGCGCCGTCATAGGTGAAGAACACGCCTTCGAACCGCACGTTGCCTTCGCGCAGCACCAGATCCTGGGCACCGGGGCGGTCCTTGATGACGCTGTCGGTGTCAAGGACGGCGAAGCAACGCGACGCGGCGGCCAGACCTTCCTGCAAGTTGGTGTTCAGGTTGGCCAGGTTCTTGATCGGCCGGTAGGCCAGCATCAGGGCGGTGATGAAGGACAGGAAGGCGCCCGGCGTGGTCGGGCCTTCGATGACGCGCGAACCGCCATAGACGATGACCACGGTGATGGCGAAGCCGCCCAGGAACTCCATGATCGGGCTGGACGCCGAACGCACGCGGGCCGCCTTGAAGGTCAGGTCGCGCAACGTGCCGACCAGACCGCCGACCTTGCGGTTCTCGTAATCCTCCATGCCATAGGCCTTGACCACGCGGATGCCCTGGATGGCCTGTTCCAGATAGATCGTCAGTTGCGCCTGTTGTTCCTGGGTGTTGGCGCTGACCTTGCGCATGCGCTTGCCCAACCGCGCGATGGGCAGCACGGCGATGGGAAAGAACAGGAAGCTG
>JAIWOG010000108.1 GCA_020217035.1 Magnetospirillum sp.
AAGGTGGCCAGTTGCCAGTCCTTGTAGAACATGGCGCCGATCAGGAACAACGCCTCGGCCGAATCCTTGCACAGGCCGGTCAGCGCGTTGGAGACGGCGAAGCGCATGGCGGCAACGTCGTTGGTCAGCCGCGACAACAGCCGGCCGGTCTGCATTTCATGGAAGAACTGGACGTCCAACTTCATCAGATGGCGGAACAGCCGATTCTGCATGTCGGCGATGACCTGCAGGCCCACCTTGGACAGCAGAACCGCCTCGCCATAGCCGGCGAAGGACTTGGCCAGGAAGGTGCCCAACACCGCCAAAGCCAGCGGCCACAGCAATTCCGCCTGCTTGTTGACGAAGATGTAGTTGATCACCGGGTCCATCAACAGGGCGTAGCCGGCGGTGGCGCCGGCCGAAACCGCCATGCACGCCGCCGCCACCAGCACCTTGCCCAAATAGGGGCGCATGCCTTCCTTGATCAGGCGGCGCATCAGCGAACGGGACGACAGGTCCAGGGAAATCTTGTGTTTGGTCAATTGGTTGCCCATGTGCGGCGGTTCGGCGCCCGGACATTAGCACGCCACCCCCAGGTGGGGAACCCCGTTCACTCCTGGGGATCAAGCGGCAGGACAAAGGGCGACAGACGCTCGACCGGGGTGACGTACAGGGTTCCGCGCCCCGGTGTACCGATCTTCAGTTGCACGTAACAGAATTCCATGATCTCGGCCAAACGATGGTTCGGCACGACGATGAAGAATTCCTCGTTCTCGACGAATTGCACCACCCGGGCGCGGGTGCGCGAATGGTCGGCCACCGCCGAGCGCGAGCCGGTGTAGAAGCAATCCCAGATACCCCGTTCGCGGGCCAGCTTGGACATGAACGGCCGGGTGCCGCCGCCCGAGACGACGCAGCGGATCAGCCATTGGGCGGGCTCAGCGCTCACCGGTCAGCTTCTCCAGGATTTCTTGGGGAATGTGGGTGGCGGCGCGTTCCACCGGGGTGACGTACATGAAGCCCATGCCCGGCGTGTCCAGCTTGCCGGCCAGGAACATGCGCTCGAACACGTAGTTCAACTGCTCGCGCGACACGGCGATGGAGATCACTTCCTTTTCGGCGTTCACCGCCACCGCCAGCAATCCCAGTTTCTCGCGCAGACCGGTGCCGCGGGCGAAGTGGATGGTCGCCCCCTCGGCGCCGGCCTCGATGGCGGCCTTGACCACCGCGTCGGCACGGCCGCGTTGGACGATGCAGGTGATCAGGTGGACGTCGGTGAGTACGGGGATCGTCAGGCTCATGCGCCCGCCTCCTGCGGGTCTGGGGAACGACGGCGCCAGGCTTGCAGCTTCAGACGGGCGCGGATGAACAGGCCAAGGCCAAGGACGGTCAGGATCGGCCCCAAGGACGCCAAAGCCAGCAGGCCGAAACCGTCCACCGCGCCGACGGCGCCGCCGAAACCCAAACCCATGGCCAGCACCAAGGGCACGGTCACCGGCCCGGTGGTGACGCCGGCGCTGTCCCATCCGACATTGACGAAGGTTTCGGTGGACAGCCAGGTCAGGATCAAGGCCAGGGCGTAGCCGGGCAGCAGGAACGCCCACAACGGCAGGTCCAGCACCAGCTTGAACACGCCGGCGCCCAGGCCGCAGGCCACCCCGGCCGACACCGCCAGGATCAGCATGCGCTTGCCGAAGGCGCCGTTGGACAGGGTTTCGACGGTGGCCCCCATGGCGTTCAAAGCCGGCTCGGCGATGGTGGCACCGAACCCCAAGGCCCAGGCGAACAGCACCGCCACCGCCACCCCGATGGCGTAATCGTACATGGGGGTGTCGTGCAATCCCGGCAGACGGGCGAAGGCGCCGGGCACCACCGAGCCGGTCTGCCCGCCCAGGGACGACAGCCCATAGGTCAGGCCGATGTTGAACAAGGCCATGCCCAGCACCGCCAGGACGATGCCGAAGACCAGCACCGGACGGTCGGCGATGGCGGCGCGGGCGAAGCGGGCGACCAGCGCCAGGAAGGCCACCAGCGGCAGGATGGCCCGCAAAGCCGCGATGATTTCCGCCGCCGGTGTCGCCGACATCCAACTGGTTTCGCCGGCCGCGCCGCCCAGAGCCATGGCTTGTTCCGGGGTCAGCACCTGGGCCATCACCAGACCCAAGCTTAGAACCATGACCACCGGCAGCAGCGACGCCAGGGTGACGATGCCGAAACCGACCAGCGAGCTTTCGCCCTTGCCCGCCGAACCGGCGACGCCGATGCCCAGCGCCAGCACCAAGGGCACGGTCACCGGCCCGGTGGTGACGCCGCCGCAATCCCAGGCCAGACCGACCAGCGGCGCCAGCAACGGGTCTTCGGCCATCACCCAGGTCAAGGCCAAAGCCGCCAAGGTGCAAAGGGTCGCCGGCAGTTTCAGGCTCCAGGCCCGCAGGAACATCAGCATGCCGACCACCGCCGCCAGACCGACACCGGCCGCCACCGCCAGCACCAGCCAATGGGACCAGCCGTTCAGCATGGCGTAAAGATAGGGGGCGCGTTCCGGGCGGACCAAGGATCCGGCGGCGCGAAGCGCACCGATGGCCGGCTCGGCGAAAGTCACCCCCATGCCAAGCGTCAGGGCCACCAGCAACACCGTCGCCAAACCATGATGGCGGGGCAGGAAATGGCCGATGGTCTCGCCGAACGGCATCAGCCCCAGGCGCAGCCCTTCCATGAACAGCATCAGGCCGAACAGCGTCGCCACCAGGCCGCCCAGAACCGCCCACGGGTCGTCGATGTGCTGATGCAGGACCAGCAACTGGAACACCGCCAGATACAGGGCCAAGGGGGCGATGGCGCGGAACTGTTCCCCCGCCTTGCCGCCCACGTAAGGGGCCAGGATGGTGGCCACCTGCGGCGGGCTGAGACGCACGCGGCGCCAGCGCGGCGCGTTCAGTTCCTGGCGACGCTGTGCCGCCAGACGGGTCAGCTTGCTGAAACTCAGCGGCTTCTTGCGGACGCGGGTTTCGCGCCGGTAGTCGCTGTAGCGGATACGTATTTCGTCGGCCACGCCGGTCCCCCATTCCACCGGCGCAGTGTGCAATGCCCTGCGTCGTCCTGCAAGCGATGGAAGAGTTAAAAGCCGCCGCCTTGAGCCAGATATTCCTCTTCCTCGGGGGTGTTTTCCCGTTCCATGGCTTCGTTGCGATGGGGGAAGCGGTCGAAGCGCTGGATCACCTCCAGGTGACGGCGGGCGTAATCCAGGCCCTCGGGGTCGTCGCCGGCGGCTTCGAACAGGCGCACGCAATGTTTTTGGTCGGGCAGCGATTCCGAATGCATGAACGGCAAATACAGAAAGCGCCGACGGATGGGGGATAGTCCACGATCATGGCCGCGCAGGATGGCCGCTTCCGACAGCGCCAGGGCCTTGGAATCGAAGGCGAATGCCTGGTATTTGCCGCGAAAGACATTGCGGGGGAACTGATCCAGCACGATGACCAGGGCCAGGGCGCCGTCGGCATCTTCCAGCCAATGGTCCAGTCGGCCCTGCGCCGCCAGGGCCAGTTCGGGGCCGAAGCGTTCTGCCAATTCACGGTCCAGTCCCCCATCGGCGGCGAACCAGCGCTTTTCCATGCCGGGGGCGAACCAGAAATCCAGCACCGCCAGGGCTTGGGGATCGGTCACGCGACCTGCCCCTGGCGTTCGGCCACCCGACCCAGAACTTCCTGCTTTTCCTCGTCGGAAGAGCGCTTCCAGCCGCGGATTTCGTCAACCGTGCGGCCGCAGCCGACGCAATAGCCGTCATCACCGATCTGGCACACGGAAATACAAGGCGATTCGACACTCACTCTGCACACTCCTCTTTCGGGCAGCCCACGCCCCTACATGGGACCTGCCCTTTGGTCGGACAAGCCCCCTTGCCCCTGGTCGTATGTGGATCCTTGGGCTTATGCTGATCCAAACAGCGAAAGGAACGTCCCATGTTGCACGGCAAGGTTCTGGTGGCGCAAGGGGGCGGCCCGACCGCCGTCATCAACCAATCCATGGCCGGCGTGGTGCTGGAAGCCCGGAAGTTCCGCAACGTCGATCTGGTCTATGGCGCCTATCACGGCGTGCGCGGCATCGTCAACGAGGACTTCCTGGACCTGACCCAGGAAACCAGCCACAATTTGGAAATGGTGGCCGACACCCCGTCCTCGGCCCTGGGCTCGACGCGGGACAAGCCCGACCTCAAATATTGCCAGGAAATCTTCAAGGTCCTTCAGGCCCACGGCATCGCCTATTTCTTCTATGTCGGCGGCAACGATTCGTCGGACACCGTGCGCATCGTCTCGGAAGAAGCCCGGAAGGCCGGCTATCCGCTACGCTGCATCCATATCCCCAAGACCATCGACAACGACCTGGTCCACAACGACCACACGCCGGGTTTTCCGTCCGCCGCCCGCTTCGTGGCGCAAGCCTTCATGGGCGCCAATTTGGACAACGCGGCGTTGCCCGGCGTCTATCTGGCGGTGGTGATGGGCCGCCATGCCGGTTTCCTGACCGCCGCCTCGGCGCTGGGCAAGAAGTTTCCCGACGACGGCCCGCATCTGATCTATCTGCCGGAACGCACCTTCACCGTGGACAACTTCCTGTCCGACGTCAAAGCCACCATGGACAAATACGGCCGCTGCGTCATCGCCGCCTCGGAAGGCATCCACGACGACACGGGCAGCCCGATCATCACCCAATTGGCCAAGGAAATCGAAAAGGACGCCCACGGCAACGTCCAGCTTTCCGGTACCGGCGCCCTGGCCGATTTGTTGTGTCAGGAAATCAAGGACAAGCTGGGCATCAAGCGGGTGCGCGGCGACACGTTCGGCTATTTGCAGCGCTCCTTCGTCGGCTGTGTGTCCGACGTGGATCAGCGCGAGGCCCGCGAAGTGGGCGAAAAGGCAGTGCAATTCGCCATGTGGGGCGACCAGGACGGCTCGGTGACCATCCAACGCACCGGCTTTTATTCGGTGGATTACAAGCTGATGCCGCTGGAGGCGGTGGCCGGCAAGACCAGGGTGATGGAGGACGAGTTCATCGCCGCCAGCGGCACCGACGTCACCGACGCGTTCCGCCTGTATCTGCGCCCGCTGTTGGGCAAGGGCATGCCCGACGCCTTCAAGCTGCGCCTGAACCGGGTGCCCAAGGTGCTGAAGCCCTAAGCCCCGGCCGGCACGCGCACGGTGACGGTGGTGCCCTGGCCGGGTTCGGATTCCAGTTCCACCGTGCCGCCGTGCAACTCGACGAAGCGTCGCACCAGGGCCAAACCCAATCCAGCGCCGTCCTGGCCATCGTGGATGGTGCGCACGAAACTGTCGAACACCCGTTCCATGTCCTCGGGCGGGATGCCGGGGCCGGTGTCGGCGACGGTCAGCGCCACCTCGCCGTCGCGGCGGCGGGCGGAAACAGTGATGGCGCCGCCATTGGGGGTGTACTTCACCGCGTTGCCGATCAGGTTGAACATCACTTGGCGCAGGCGCCGCTGGTCGGCGACGATCCAGCCGATGTCCAGCGGGCAGTCGAACTCCAAAAGCTGTTTCTTTTCTCGCACCCGTTCGCGCACCAGCGCCAGGACCGAGGCCAGCATGGGGTGGACATCCACGGTGTCCAGTTCCAAGGTCAGGTGCCCGGCTTCGATGGCGGCCAGGTCCAAGATGTCCGACACCAGCGACTTCAGCGCGTTGCCGGCCTCGACGATGCCCTTCATGTAATCGTGCTGGCGCTTGCTCAGCTTGCCGAAATATTCGGAATCCAGCATTTCGGCGAAGCCGATGATGGTGGTCAGCGGCTTGGCCACTTCCGCCGAGACGTTGGCCATGAATTCGCTTTTCAGGGCGTCGGCAGCGGCCAAGGCTTCGTTGCGCTCGATCAGGGCGCGTTCCACCCGGGCGCTGTCGGTGACGTCCAGGAAGGCCACCAGACTGGCGCCGTCGGGCAGCGGCACGGCGGCGCAATCCAGGATCATGCCGTCCTGGCGTTCCAGCCGCCATTCGCCGCCCTGGCGGTCGCCCACCTGCGACAACAAACGCTCGCGGGCCGGTGCCCAGGTGGAGGCGCGGTCGGGACGGCCTTCGAAATAGGGGCGCAGCCTTTCCACCAACTCGTTCAGATGCGGCTCGCCGGTCAGGTCGTCCAGGGACAGCCCCCACATGCGGGCGAAGGCCGGATTGGACAATTTCAGCCGGCGGTCGTCGCCGAACACCGCCAAGCCTTCGTGCAGATGATCAAGCGTCGCCCGCTGCACCGCCATGGCGGTGTTGAACGAGCGTTCCATGGCCAGCGTGTCGGTGAAATCCTCGTAGGTGAAGATCAGACCGCCATAGGGATGCGGGCTGACCACCCGGCGCAGGGTGCGGCCATCGGGCAGGTGCATGAGCGTCTCGATAGGGTCGATCAAGGCGATGAAGCGCTTCAGTTCCTCTTCCTTCAGCGCCCGGTAATCGGCGGCTTCCGGCAACAGGCGGCGGTCGCGCAACGAATCCATCACTGCGCCATAGGTGGGCTGGCTGCCCAACCAGTCGCGTTCCAGCCGCCACAATTTCAGGAAGGCGGTGTTGAAGAAGGCCAGCCTGGTGTCGGTGGTGTAGATGGCGATGGCGGTGGACAGGCGTTCCAGCACTTCCACCTGGGCGCTGACATGGTGGGCCAGTTGCTCCTGCAATTCCTCGATGCGGGTGTGGTCCTGCACCAGACCGACGGTCAGCAACGAATCCCCCACCGAGATGGGGATTTCGGTGACATGGGCCAGACGGCGGGCCCCGGCCAGCACCAGATGGAACTCGGCGGAACGCGGCTCGCCGCTGGCCCGGGCGCGGGCGGCCAGGGCGCGGGCCTCGCGCACCGTGTCGTCGGCGGCCAGTTCCACCTGGTCGTGCAGCACCGCGTCCGGACCAGCGGCTTCCACCGCGCGGGCATAGGCGTGGTTGACCATCAGCACCGACAAATCCTCGTCGCGCAGCCAGACCGGCATGGGCAGCGCGTCGATCAGCGCCTTCAGATAGGTGGCGTCGGCGGCCAAGGCGTGCAGCGAGCGGGCCAAATCGTCCACCGCGCCGGCGCTGTCGCTGACGTCGCGGAACCATACCAGGTCGGCCAGCATGTCGCCGGCGGCGTTGGTGGCGCGGGTGCCCATGGCGCGGATACGGCGCGTGGACTGATCCAGGGTCAAATCCATCTCGAAGGCATCGCCGTCCTGACGCAAACGCTCGACGGCCTGTTCCAGACGCAGGGCATCGCCGGGATCGAAGGCGGCCAGAACGTCGGCGGCCGAGGATTCCATGCCCTTGGGCAAGCCCAGCAACACCGCGAGACGTCGTGAACAGGTGAAGTCGTCATGCCAGCAGGCATAGCCGTCGGGCGACGTCGCCAAGCATTCCCGCAAGGCTTCCGCCTGCATTTCGGCCAAGGCGGCGTTCTGCCCCACCCGGTTCAGCCGCAAGCGCAGCCACAGCAAGGCCGGCACCAGCACGCTGGCCAGGACCACGGCCCCCAACGCCATGGACAAGGGATCGGCCCACCAAACGGCCGTCACGCCGCCAGCCAGTTCTTGGGCTGCCGCCGGTATCGTCGCCACCATCGCCGTGCCACAAGCCAAAAGCGCGACTGCGCGCATGCGTCCCCCTTTCCGTCCAAGCGCAGAGTGCCGCCGAAACCGCGCCGACACAAGGGCTTGGGTGAAACACCCGGCCATGGTAAACCCTGCCCACCACATGGCCGAGGAATCCCGGGGAATGTTGCAGAAGACCTATGACTGGATGATGGACAAGGCGGCGCATCGCCACGCCATCTGGTGGATGGCGCTGATTTCGTTCGTCGAAAGCTCGTTCTTCCCCATCCCGCCCGACCTGATGCTGATCCCCTTGGTGCTGGCGGCGCCGACCCGATGGTTCCGCATCGCCCTGGTCTGCACCCTGGCTTCGGTGGCCGGCGGCTATCTGGGATACGCCATCGGCTATTTCTTCATGGACACGGTGGGCGTCGCCATCCTGGACCTGTTCCACCTGAACGAGAAGTTCCAGGCATTCAAGCCGCTGGTCGACCAGTACGGGGCCTGGGTGATCATCGTCAAGGGCGCCACCCCCATCCCCTACAAGCTGATCACCATCTCGGCCGGCGCCTTCCATTTCGACCTGGCCGAGTTCACCTTCGCCAGCTTCGTGGCCCGCGCCATGCGGTTCTTCCTGGTCGCCGCCCTGTTGTGGAAGTTCGGCCCGCCCATCCGCGACTTCGTGGAAAAGCGCCTGACCCTGGTGATGACCGTCACCGTGGTGCTGATCGTCTCCGGCTTCCTGGTGGTGAAGCTGGTTTAAACCACGTGCGGCCGGGTGACGTAGTCCTCGGCCTGCATCTCCATCAGGCGCGACACGGTGCGCTGGAACTCGAAGGCGCCGATACCGGTGGGGTACAGGCTTTCCGGCGGCGCGGCGGCCGAACAGATCAGCGTCACCTTGTGTTCGTATAGCGCATCCACCAGGGTGACGAAGCGCCTGGCCTCGTCCTTGTTTTCCGGTGACAGCAAGGGCACGCCGGACAACACCAAGGTGTGGTACAGGCTGGCCAGTTCCAGGTAGTCCGACGGCCCCAGCGGCCGGCCGCACAATTCCTTGAAGCTGAACCAGGCGACGCCGACCGCCGAACGCGGCACGTCGATGACCCGGCCCTGCACCATCACCTGGTCGGGGCGCGGCTCGGCGCCTTCGGTCAGGCGGGCGAAGGCGGCGGCCAACGCCGTCTCGGATTGCGGCCCCAAGGGCGCGTGGTAGACTTGCAACCCCTTCTTGCGCCCCAAGCGGTAGTCACGCTCGGAATTCAGTTCCAGCAGGTCCAGGCGCTCGGCGATCAGGTGGATGAAGGGCACGAAGCGGTCGCGCTGTAGGCCGTCCTTGTACAAATCCTGGGGCGCCCGGTTCGAGGTGATGACCACCACCACGCCGTTGTCGAACAGATGTTGGAACAGGCGGCCGACGATCATGGCGTCGGCGATGTCGGTGACCTGCAATTCGTCCAGACACAGCAGCCAGGCGTTGGACGCCAATTGCTTGGCCAGACCCGGGATGGGGTCGGGGCCGGTTCCCGCCTTGCGCCATTCATGCAGCGCCCGATGGATGTCGCGCATGAATTCGTGGAAATGCACCCGGCGCTTGCCCGGCATGTTGGTGAACTCGAAGAACAAGTCCATCAACATGGACTTGCCGCGCCCCACCTCGCCGAACATGTAGAGCCCCTGGCGCGGCCGGCCATCCTCGCAATCGCCGGGATGCCATTGCAGGCCCGAGGCGGCGGCCTGCTTGGCGCCGATGCCGAAGCGGGCCAGCCAGCCTTTCTCGCCGCTGGCGGGGCGATAGCCGCGCACCGCCTTGGATAGGCTTTGCAGTTTGTGAACAGCCAGTTCCTGGGCCGGGTCGGGCCGCACGGTGCCGCTGCGCAGGCGTTCGCGGTATTCGAGTAGAGGTCCGTCGATCATGGGGGTGCAGCCTACCCCAAAGGGGGGCAAAGAAAAAGGGCGCGGGTGGGGACCCGCGCCCTTTTCATCCGTGACGGGACGGATCAGCCGTCGGAATTGATCTTGGCGACGATCTCGGCCAGCTTTTCCGCCACTTCGTCGTTCCCCACCTGGCAGGTGCCGGCCTTTTCATGGCCGCCGCCGCCATAGGACAGGCACAACTCACCCACATTGGTCTTGGACGAGCGGTTGACGATGGACCGTCCGATGGCGAAGACGGTGTTCTGCTGCTTCAAGCCCCACATGACGTGGATCGAGATGTTGCACTGCGGATGCAGGGCGTAAATCATGAAGCGGTTGCAGGCGTAGATGGTTTCCTCGTTACGCAGGTCCAGCACCACCAGGTTCTTGTGTACCGTCGAGCAGCGCAGGATCTGTTCCTTGGCCTTTTCCTCGTGCTCGAAGTAAAGCTCGGCTCGTTCCTTGACGTCAGGCAGGGCCAGGATCTGCTCGATGGAGTGATTACGGCAGTAATCGATCAACTCCATCATCAACTGATAATTGGAGATGCGGAAATCGCGGAACCGCCCCAGACCGGTACGGGCGTCCATGATGTAGTTCAGCACCGTCCAGCCGGTGGGCGAGATGATGTCGTCCAGCGAGTACTGGGCGCTGTCGGCCTTATCGACCTCTTCCATCATCTTGTCCCAGGCCGCCGGAAAGCGCACCGCACCGCCATAATAATCGTAGACGACGCGGGCCGCCGACGGCGCCTTGGCGTCGATGACGTGGTTGTCCTTCTTGCCCACCCGGATGGTTTCCGACAGGTGGTGGTCGAAGGCCAGATGCACGCCGTCCACATAGGGAAGGTTGGTGGTGATGTCGTTGGGGCCGATGTCGATGACACCGTCCTGCATGTCCTTGGGATGGACGAACTTGATGTCGTCGATGATATCCAACTGCTTCAGCAAAACAGCGCAAACCAAGCCGTCGAAATCGCTACGCGTGACCAAACGGAACTTTTTGCCGTTGGACATAATGCCCTCCTTCCCGCATACAGGGTTTGAACTTTACCCTGCCTTTTCCCCTAGGACAACCGGGTCCGAGCCCGATGATCTCTTCCCCCTAGATGTGGGTTGAGCTAAACAGAAACAACGATTGCCGCACACGAAAAGCGAGTTTCCCATGCGCGCCAGCCCGACCTTCCTGTTGCTTGCGACCCTGGCGGTGACCGGCTGCGCCGAGGAACCCTTCGCCCAACGTGAAATCAGCATATATCTGGACAAACCCATCAACACCGTGACCACCAACGGGCAAGTCACCGTCTGCCATGCCGACAGCGCCCCCTGGGCCGAGGTGGAAGCGGTGGCCGCCGATGCCTGCGGCGCCTACGGGTATCTGGCGTCCCATACCTACACGCGGCGATACCAGTGCCGGCTGACAGCGCCCCATGAAGCGTTATTCACCTGCTATCACCCGGAAATGACCAACGCCAAAGGCAAGCTGATCAACCCCAGCGACGAAAAAGCCGTGGCGGAATGGCAGAAGCGCACCGGCAAGCTGAAGCCCAAGCCGCGCGTGGCCTTGCCCGAGGCCCAACAGCAGGCGGTGCCGCTGACCCTGCCCTCGGGGCCATCGACAAAGGCCCCTTCCCCTGCCGTGTCCGGTGGCGAGGCCGGCGGCCCGGTGGTCCCCACGCCACCACCCAACGTTCCGGCCTATCGTCCGCTCAGCCCTGCCGACATCGCCGGCAAGCCGGCCATGGATGCCGCCCCGATCATGGCCGCGCCGCCATCCCAGGCGCCGCTTTACCCGTCGGGCAGCGGCTACACCTTGCAGCCGGAAAGCTGGGGACAACAATTCGACAAATAACACCAACCGGCCAATAAGTCAGATCAAGGTTGGCCGGCATAAGAAAACCCCGCCGGATCGCTCCGGCGGGGTTTTCCATGACCCAGAAACCAGATCAGACGCCGCGCTGCAACAGCTTGGTCTTGATCGAGCCGATGGCCTTGGCCGGGTTCAGACCCTTGGGGCAGGTCTTGGTGCAGTTCATGATGGTGTGGCAACGATACAGCTTGAAGGGGTCTTCAAGGGCGTCGAGGCGTTCACCAGTCATTTCGTCACGGGAATCATGGATCCAGCGGGCGGCCTGCAGCAACACGGCCGGGCCCAGGTAACGGTCGCCGTTCCACCAATAGCTGGGGCAGCTGGTCTGGCAGCAGAAGCACAGGATGCATTCCCACATGCCGTCCAGCTTCTCGCGCTCTTCCGGCGATTGCAGACGTTCGCCATCCGGGGGCGGCGGGGTCTGGGTCTGCATCCACGGCTTGACCGAGGCCAACTGCGCATAGGGGATGGTCAGGTCGGGCACCAGATCCTTGACCACCGGCATGTGCGGCAGCGGATAGATCTTGGCGTCGCCCTTGATGTCCTCGATGGGCTTCAGGCAGGCCAGGGTGTTGCTGCCATCGATGTTCATGGCGCAAGACCCGCAGATGCCTTCACGGCAGGAACGGCGGAAGGTGAGCGTCGAGTCGATCTCGTTCTTGATCTTCAACAGCGCGTCCAGAACCATCGGGCCGCACTTGTCCAGGTCGATCTCGTAGCTATCCAGGCGCGGGTTGGAACCCGAATCCGGATCATAGCGGTAGATCTTGAAGGTCTTCACGTTCTTGGCGCCGGCGGGGGCCTTGTGGGTCTTGCCGGTCTGCACCCGGGAATTGGCGGGCAGGGCGAATTCGACCATGTCTTTCTCTCCTTGTCCGGCCTTAGTACACGCGCTTTTGCGGCTTGATGTACTCGACCTCGTCGGTCAGCGTGTAGGTGTGCACCGGACGGTAGTCCAGGCTCACCTTGCCGTCCTTGACGGTGGCCAGGGTGTGCTTCTGCCAGTTCACGTCGTCGCGATCGGGATAATCCTCGTGGGCGTGGGCGCCGCGCGATTCGTGACGGGCTTCCGCCGACACGATGGTCGCCAACGCGCAATCCATCAGGTTTTCCAGTTCCAACGCTTCGACCAGATCCGAGTTCCACACGGTGGAACGGTCGTTGATCTTGATCTGCGGCAGGGTCGAGGCGACTTCGTACATCTTGTCGACGCCTTCGGCCAGCGACTTCGAGGTGCGGAACACCGCGGCGTCGTTCTGCATGGTCTTTTGCATGGCCAGACGGATTTCGCTGGTATGCATGGACCCGGAAGCGTTGCGCAGACGATCGAAGCGCGACAGGGCCAGATCGGCCGAGTCCGCCGGCAACGGCTTGTGGGGCGTGCCGGGCTTCAGGGTGTCGGCGGCGCGCAGGGCAGCGGCGCGGCCGAACACCACGATGTCCAGCAGCGAGTTGGTGCCCAGGCGGTTGGCGCCGTGCACCGACACGCAGGCCGCTTCGCCGATGGCCATCAGGCCCTCGACGGTGGCGTCGGGGTTGTCGGCGGTCGGACGCAGCACTTCGCCATAAAGGTTGGTGGGGATGCCGCCCATGTTGTAGTGCACGGTCGGCAGCACCGGGATCGGCTGCTTGGTGACGTCGACGCCGGCGAAGATCTTCGAGGTCTCGGAGATGCCGGGCAGACGCAGTTCCAGATCGGCCGGGTCCAGGTGATCCAGGTGCAGGAAGATGTGGTCGTTGTGTTCGCCAACGCCACGGCCTTCGCGGATTTCCATGGTCATGGCGCGGCTGACCACGTCACGGGACGCCAGGTCCTTGGCGGTCGGCGCGTAACGTTCCATGAAACGTTCGCCGGCCGAGTTGCGCAGGATGCCGCCTTCGCCGCGGGCACCCTCGGTGATCAGACAGCCCGAACCGTAGATGCCGGTGGGGTGGAACTGCACGAATTCCATGTCCTGCAAGGGCAGGCCGGCGCGGGCCACCATGCCATGACCGTCGCCGGTGCAGGTATGGGCCGAGGTGCAGCTGAAATAAGCGCGGCCATAACCGCCCGAAGCCAGCACCACCTTGTGGGCGCGGAAGCGATGCAGCGAGCCGTCGTCCAGGTTCCAGGCCATGACGCCACGGCAGGCGCCGTTTTCCATGATCAGGTCCAGCGCGAAGTATTCGACGAAAAATTCGCAGGAATGCTTCAGCGACTGCGAATACAGCGTGTGCAGGATGGCATGACCAGTGCGGTCGGCGGCGGCGCAGGCGCGCTGCACCGGCTTTTCGCCGAAATTCGACATGTGGCCGCCGAAGGGGCGCTGGTAGATCTTGCCTTCCGGAGTGCGCGAGAACGGCACGCCGAAATGTTC
>JAIWOG010000304.1 GCA_020217035.1 Magnetospirillum sp.
TTTCGGCTTCCAGCGCTTCGGGGGAATGGCGGTCCTCGGCGACGAAATCCGCCCATTGCTGGAAAGTGACCAGGTCGCAACGGGAACGCACGAAATCCTGGTCCACCAGCCCTTCGGTGACGACGACATGGGCCAGAGCGTTGACCATGGCGACATTGGTGCCGGGCTTCAGTTGCAGATGATGTTGGGCGGCGACGTGCGGACCCTTGACCAGGTCGATGGCGCGGGGGTCGATGACCACCAGCTTGGCGCCCTGGCGCACCCGGCGTTTCAGGCGCGAGGCGAAGACCGGATGACCGGCGGTGGGGTTGGCGCCCATGACGACGACGACGTCGGCCTTGTCGACGCTTTTGAAATCCTGGGTGCCGGCCGAGGTGCCATAGGTCTGCTTCAACCCGTAACCGGTGGGCGAATGGCAGACGCGGGCGCAGGTGTCGACGTTGTTGTTGCCGAAACCGGCGCGGATCATCTTTTGCACCGCGTAGATTTCTTCATTGGTGCAGCGCGACGAGGTAATGCCGCCGATGGAGCGCGGGCCGTGGCGGTCCTGCACTTCCCTGAACTTGCGGGCGGTGTAGGCGATGGCTTCGTCCCAGCCCACTTCCCGCCACGGATCGGTGATGCGTTCACGGATCATCGGCTTGGTCTTGCGGTCCTTGTGGCTGGCATAGCCCCAGGCGAAGCGGCCCTTGACGCAGGAATGGCCGGCATTGGCGCCACCCTGCTTGCTGGGCACCATGCGCACCACGGTGTCGCCCTGCATCTCGGCCCGCAACGAACAGCCGACACCGCAATAAGCGCAGGTGGTTTCCACCACGTGTTCGGGCTGGCCCATCTTGGCCACCGACTTTTCAATCAAGGTGGCGGTGGGGCAAGCCTGGACGCAGGCGCCGCACGATACGCATTCCGATCCCATGAAATCGGGCGACGGGCCGGGCTTGATGCGCGACTGGAAACCACGGCCGGCCACGTTCAGGGCGAAGGTGCCCTGCACCTCGGCACAGGCGCGAACGCAGCGCGAGCAGACGATGCATTTGGCCGGGTCGTATTGGAAATAGGGATTGCTGGTGTCCTTGGCCTCGGCCAAATGGTTGTCGCCGGCGAAGCCGTAACGCACTTCGCGCAGGCCCACGGCGCCGGCCATGTCCTGCAACTCGCAATCGCCATTGGCCGGACAGGTCAGACAATCCAGCGGGTGGTCCGAGATGTAAAGCTCCATCACCCCCTTGCGCAGGGCCGACAGGCGCGGATTGTTGGTGCACACCTTCATGCCGTCGGCCACCGGGGTGGTGCACGACGCCGGCGTGCCCTTGCGGCCGTCGATTTCCACCAGGCACAGGCGGCACGAGCCAAACGGTTCCAGATGGTCGGTGGCGCACAGCTTGGGGATCATGATCCCGGCAAGGGCCGCGGCCCGCATCACCGAGGTGCCTTCCGGCACCGATACCTGACGGCCGTCTATGGTCACGGTGATGGTGGCGGCGCCTTCCTTGGCGGGGGTTCCGAAATCCTGGCAGCGAAGGGACATGGCGGGCTCCCGCTTCAAGCGAAATCTTCGGGGAAATGACGAATGGCGCTTTTCACCGGCAACGGCGTCAGGCCACCCATGGCGCACAACGACCCATCGGTCATCACCGTGCAAAGGTCTTCCAGCAATTCCATGTTGGCGGCGCGGTCGATGCCGGCGACGATCTTGTCCAGAACCTCGCGGCCTCGGGTCGAACCGATGCGGCACGGCGTGCATTTGCCGCACGATTCCTCGGCGCAGAATTCCATGGCGAACCGCGCCATGCGGTCCATGCGCACGGTGTCGTCGAACACCACGATACCGCCGTGGCCCAGCATGGCCCCGGCTTCCGCCATGGATTCGTAATCGGCCGACAGCGACAAGTGCGATTCGGGAACATAGGCGCCCAAGGGCCCTCCCACCTGCACCGCACGGACCGGATGGCCCGAGCCAGTGCCGCCGCCATAGCGATAGACCAGATCGTGCAGGGAAACGCCGAACGCCAGTTCCACCAGACCGCCCCGCGCGATGTTGCCGGCCAGCTGGAACGGCTGGGTGCCGTGCGACCGTCCGGCGCCGAAATCGCGATAGAACGCGGCGCCTTGGGCCAGCACCACCGGCACCGAGGTCAGCGTCAGCACGTTGTTGACGATTGTCGGCTTGCCGAACAACCCTTCCAGGGCGGGGATCGGCGGCTTGGCGCGGACCATGCCACGCTTGCCTTCCAGGCTTTCCAGCATGGCAGTTTCCTCGCCGCACACATAGGAGCCGGCGCCGACCCGCACTTCCAGATGGAAGTCGTGGCCCGAGCCATGGATGTTGGCGCCCAGCCAATCCTGTTCATAGGCCAGGCGGATGGCTTGGCGCAGGGTTGCCACCGCGTGCGGGTATTCCGACCGCAGATAGACGTAGCCTTGCCGCGCCCCCACCGCCAGGGCGGCGATGGTCATGCCCTCGATCAGCAGGAAGGGGTCGCCTTCGATGATCATGCGGTCGGCGAAGGTGCCGCTGTCGCCTTCGTCGGCGTTGCAGCAGACGAATTTCTCGTCGGCCTTGGCGTTCAGCACGGTGTTCCACTTGATGCCGGTGGGGAAGCCGGCGCCGCCCCGGCCGCGCAGACCCGAATCGGTGACTTCCTTGACGATCTCGGCGGGCGTCATCGTCAGTGCCTTTTCCAGGCCGGCGAAACCGCCATGAGCCCGGTAATCTTCCACCGACAGCGGATCGGTGACGCCGCAGCGGGCGAACGTCAACCGCTGTTGATGCTTGAAATAGAAGATCTCTTCGGTCAGGCCGTGGCCCAGCGGATGGGCGCCACCTTCCAGGAAGCCGGCATCGAACAGTTCGGCGACGTTCTCCGGGGTGACAGGGCCATAGGCGACGCGGCCGGCGGGCGTCGCCACCTCGACCAGCGGTTCCAGCCACAGCATGCCACGCGAGCCGTTGCGGACGACGTGCACCGGCAGCTCGCGGGCTTCGGCCTCGGCGGCGATGGCGGCGGCCACCTGATCGGCGCCCACCGACAGCGCGGCGGCGTCGCGGGGGACATAGATGGTGATTGCGGCGCTCATGCCAGGGCTCCGTCGATGCGGGCGGGGGTCAGGCGGCCCATCAATTGGTCGTCAACCAGGGCGGACGGCCCCAAGGCGCAATTACCCAGGCAGTACACTGGCTCCAGGGTAAACTCCCCGTCGGCGCGGGTCTGGCCCAGACCGATGCCCAGCTTGGATTTCAGATGGTCCACCAGTTTGTCAGAACCGCGGGCCTGACAGGCTTCGGCGACACAGATTCGCACCACGTGGCGGCCGGGATGGGATTGGCGGAATTCGTGGTAGAAGCTGACGACGCCATGCACTTCGGCCTGGGACAGGTTCAAGCTGTCAGCCAACAGGGGCAGCGCTTCGCCGTCAACATAGCCGAATTCTTCCTGTAGCGCGTGCAGCATGGGCAACAGCGCCCCCCGCAGGGAACGGTGGCTGTCAATGATGGCGCGGGCGCGCTCTGGATTCCAGGCAGCGGCTGTCATCGCGGCGATAACTCCCTGTGGGTGTTGTCCTTAATTGCCGCTAAGCTGAAACATTCCGCACCTGGGTTTCAAATACAAAATACCCATGCTGCGATAGCATATAGCTATCAAGACCCGCCCGAGCGGGTGGCCCGCGTCGCCGTCCACTGGATGCCGTTGCGGGCCAGGGCCTCTTTCACCAAAAGCGGGATCCGGGACGCCAGCTTCTCGGAAGAAGCCACTGACGCCAGGGCCTTGGCCACCGGAACCACCGGCGAACGGTCGGCGTAAACGATGCCCACCACATAGGTCACGTCCGGTGTTACCAAGGGAAAAGCTATCAAGTCGTCGGGCAGCCGCATCAGCCCCAACAATTGACCGGGAACGATGGACGACCATGGCCCATGCTGAACCGCAGTGAAGATGTTGATCATGGAATTGGTTTCCACCACCGGCTCGACCTTGTGGCCGGCCATCAGGAAGGCGCTGTCGGCGATGCGGCGGTTCTGCATGTCGGGCGTCAGCAGACATAACGGCAGCCGCGCCGCCTCGGCCCAGGTGATGTCGGCGCGGTCGGCCGGCGCGGTGTCGCGGTGGGTCAGCAGGAAATAGCGTTCCGAGTACAAAGGCTGCATGCGCACCCCTGTCAACGGCTCGTTGTCAAGGTAGGTCACCCCGGCATCCAGCTCGAAATTGTCCAGTCCGCGCTGGATCTGGCGCGACGACAGCGACACGATGCTGACCTTGATGCCGGGGTGCCGCGCGGTGAAGGGCGCCACCAGATGGGCGACCATGGGCAGCGCCGTGGGAATCACCCCCAGACGCAGTTGCCCGGACAGTTCGTGGCCCGGCGCCCCCAGATCCTGGACCAGCGAATCGAAGTCGCCGCAAATGCGCCGGGCGTATTCCAGCACCTTCTCGCCTTCCGGGGTGAACTTCAGGAAGCGGTGGCCGCGTTCGACGATGGGCACCCGCAATTCTTCCTCCAACTGGCGGATGGCGTTGGACAACGTCGGTTGGGCGACGTTGCAGGCGATGGCGGCGCGGCCGAAATGCCGTTCCCGCGACAGCGCCATCAGATATTGGAACTTGCGCAGCATCAGCCTTCATCCTTGCCCCAAGCCGGCACGGATTGTCGCCGCCCCGGCCCGGGGACGCAAGGGCACCGACGCGGACGTCAACCACGCTTGACGTCAACCGGACGGATGACACCACTTTGAAGATGATTTTATTGTTTTATATCCACATGTTACATGGCATTCTTGAACTTCCGTTTGGCGCCCGATAGCATGCTGCCAAACCACACATGCCTTCGGAGCCCATCATGAAGACCATCCTTGCCGCGTCCGCCCTGTTGCTTTTGGCCGCTTGCAGCAGCCCCTACGAAACCGCCCTGGAAAGCCGTTCGGCGCCCCGCCCCGAAGCCCCGGTGACCAAGGCCGACGCCGCCGCCCTGGCGCCCTACGAAGCCGCCACCTATTTCAAGAGCCGCTAATATTTCAGCATAATCTAATGTGCAGTGGCGCCCGGACGCTGTTTGGGCGTATACCCGTGCGCACCAAGGAAAAAGGTGTGCCGTGCCTATCTATCTGCCCATCGCCGGCCTGTCGGTCGATATCTTCCACCTGCTGGTGCTGGGGGGCGGTGTCGGCTTCCTGTCCGGTCTGTTCGGCGTCGGCGGCGGTTTCCTGCTGACCCCGCTTCTGATGTTCATGGGCATTTCCCCGGCGGTGGCGGTGGCCACCGGCGCCAACCAGGTGGTGGGCGCCAGCGTATCCGGCCTGATCGCCCATTGGCGCCGCCGCAACGTGGATCTGCGCATGGGAATCGTGCTGACGGTGGGTGGCTTCGCCGGCTCGGCCCTGGGCGTCGCCTTGTTCGGCTGGCTGAAGGGGCTGGGCCAGATCGATTTGGTGATTTCCATTTGCTATGTGGTGTTCCTGGGCTTCATCGGCAGCACCATGGGCATCGAATCGGTGCGTGCCCTGTTGCAGGCGGGCGGCAGCGGCAAGTTGCGCAAGCGCCACCGCCATCCCTGGCACACCCTGCCGTTCAAGATGCGGTTTTCCCGATCGGGCCTTTACATCAGCGCCCTGATGCCGCTGGGCGTCGGTGTCTTCGGCGGCGTGTTGGCGGCCATCATGGGGGTCGGCGGCGGCTTCGTCATGGTCCCCTTGATGATCTACGTGCTGGAAATGCCCACCTCTGTGGTGGTCGGCACGTCGCTTTTCCAGATCATCTTCGTCACCGCCAACGTCACGTTTTTGCAATCCATCACCACCCACACGGTGGACGTCATCTTGATGTTGACGCTGCTGGTGGGCGGCGTCATCGGCGCCCAATTCGGCGCCCGCCTGGGCGGCAAGCTGCGCGGCGAACATCTGCGCCTGGCCCTGGCACTGATCGTGCTGGCGGTGTGCCTGCGCCTGGGCTGGGATCTGGTCAACCGGCCGGCTGACACCTTCAGCCTGGGTTAACCGAACAAATCGCCTTGCGGCTTGGCTTCGGCGGTCACGCTGATCCCGACATCCACCGGCTGGGGGGCGCCGCCTTCCAGCCAGCGGCGGTCCACCAGCACCGGCATGCGGTCGTGCACCGCTTGCAATTCGGGGGTGGCGGCGCGGGTCAGGATGACGAAAGTGTCGCCGTCATAAAGCCCGGCGAAGGTCATCAAACCACCATCGGCGCGGCTCAACCGCATCTTGGTCTTGGTCGCGTCCCATTCCCACCAGGCGCTGGCCGGCACCAGCACCCGCTTGCCCAAAAGCCGCCGGAACAACGGCTTTTCGGGCACGCTTTCCATGCGGGCGTTGATGATGGGCGCCTTGTCCCATTCCACCCGCAAGCCCCAGGACAGCAATCGGCCTTCGCTTCTCCCCACCACCAAAGCTTGGTCGGTGGGGCGGAACTCGGTGGCGTTGGGCCAGGGCGGCGGCACCGTCAACCCCAGACTGACGCAATGCGGCCGCGCCTGTTCGTTCAGTTCGAAACGGGAGCACATTTGCGGCCGACGATCAGGAATTCCTTGTTGCCTTCCGGCCCTTTGATCGGGCTGTCGCACAGACCTTCCACCCGCCAGCCGGGCTGGGTCGGCAACCAGGCGACGATGCGGTCGCAGACCTCGGCGTGCAGTTCCGGTTCGCGCACCACGCCGCCCTTGCCCACCCTGCCCTTGCCCACCTCGAATTGCGGCTTGATCAGCGCCACCAGCACGGCGTCCGGCGCCGCCAAGGCCAATGCGGCGGGCAGCACCACTTCCAGGCCGATGAAACTGGCGTCGCACACCACCATGGCGGGGGGCTCGGGGATCAGTTCGGGCGTCAGGTGGCGGGCGTTGGTGCGTTCCAGCACCACGACGCGGGGATCGCTGCGCAGCTTCCAAGCCAATTGCCCATGGCCGACGTCGACGGCGTAAACCTTGGCCGCGCCGCGGGTCAGCAGCACGTCGGTGAAGCCGCCGGTGGACGCGCCGACGTCCACCGCCACCCGCCCGGCTGGGTCCAAGGCGAAGCGGTCCAAGGCTTCCACCAGTTTCAAGCCGCCGCGCGACACCCAAGGATGGTCCTGGCCCTTCAGTTCGACGGCCACGTCCTCGGCCACCTGGGTGCCGGGTTTGTCGACGCGTTTGTCGCCCACCACCACCAGCCCGGCCATCACCAGGGCCTGGGCCTTGGAGCGGCTTTCGGCCAGGCCGCGATCCACCAACAATTGATCTATACGAAGACGTGATCCCATTCGGAATGGCCCCATGCGAAAACGGTGATGGAAATTAACCTTGTCTTCATTGAGAATAAATCAAACACCAAAAAGGGACGTCCGAAGAAACAACATGGCCACACTGCTGTTCACACACCCGGTCTGCCTGCAACACGACACAGGCGACTACCACCCGGAATGCGCCGACCGTCTGAAGGCGGTGCTGCAAGGTCTGGAATCCGAAGAGTTCATGATGCTGCTGCGCGAGGAAGCGCCGCAAGCCACGCGTGAGCAATTGCTGCGCGCCCATTGCCCGCATCATGTGGACCACGTGCTGTCCTCGGTGCCCGAGCCGGGGGAAACCTTCCACATCGATCCCGACACCCTGATGTCGTACCAGTCGGGCGACGCCGCCCTGCGTTCGGCCGGCGCCGTCTGCGCCGCCATCGACGCGGTGGCCGCCAAGCAGGCGCGCAACGCCTTTTGCGCCGTGCGCCCGCCGGGACACCATGCCGAACGCGACGCCGCCATGGGTTTTTGCCTGTTCAACAACGCCGCCATCGGCGCCCTGCACGCGCGGGACGCTCACGGCTTCAAGCGCGTCGCCATCGTCGATTTCGACGTGCACCACGGCAACGGCACCCAGCACATCCTGTGGGACGAGCCGGGCATGCTGTATGCCTCGACCCATCAGGAACACGCCTATCCCAACACCGGCCTGGCCGAGGAAACCGGCGGGGTCGGCCGCATGGTCAACGTGCCGTTGCCGGCGGGATGCGCTTCCGACGACTTCCGCCAAGCCTTCGCCGACCAGTTGATCTATAAATTGCGTGAATACGCGCCTGACTTCCTGATCATCTCGGCCGGCTTCGACGCCCACGCCGCCGACCCCTTGGCCCATCTGCGGCTGAAGACCAGCGACTTCAAATGGGCCACCGAGCAATTGCTGGAAGTTGCCCAGGAAAGCGCCGGCAACCGCGTGGTGTCGGTGCTGGAAGGCGGCTACGACATCGACGCCCTGGCCGCCTCGGTCAAGGAACATGTCCGCGCCTTGATGGGCATGTGACAACCTACCATCGCAGTCAAGGCCGTTGCGGAAACGCAACGGCCTTTATTTCGGCCACAGCCATGCCGCCCCCCGCACGCCCGAGGAATCGCCGTGAACCGGCGGCAACAGCCTTGTCGCCACCTGGTCCGAGAACACGTATTCCCCCCACAATCGGGGCACGTTGCGGTAAAGCCGGGCCACGTTGCCGACGCCACCGCCCAGCACCACCACATGGGGGTCAAGCACGTTGATCACACTGGCCAGGGCGCGGGCCAGGCGGTCCTCGGTACGGTCCAGCAGACCTTCGGCGCGGTCGTCGCCATGTTCGGCCATGGTGACGATGTCGGGAAGCGCCACACCCTGGCCGAACTGGCGTTCGATGGCCGGGCCCGACAGGAAGGTCTCGACGCAGCCGACCTTGCCGCAATAGCAGGCATGGCCGGGCAATTCATCCTGTTCCGGCCAGGGTAACGGGTTATGGCCCCATTCGCCGGCGATGGCATTGGGTCCCGACAGCAGGCGCCCATGAACCACCACGCCCGCCCCCACCCCGGTCCCCAGGATCACCCCGAACACCGTCGCCGCCCCCGCCCCGGCGCCGTCGGTGGCTTCGGACAGGGCGAAGCAATCGGCGTCGTTGGCCAGCCGCACCGGACGGCCCAGCGCCGTTTCCAGGTCGCGGTCGAAGGGTCGGCCGATCAGCCAGGTGGAATTGGCGTTCTTCACCAAGCCGGTGGCCGGGCTGATGGTGCCGGGGATGCCGATGCCGACGCGGCCCTGGCGCCCCAATCGACTTTCCATGCCTTCCACCAAATCCTTGATGGTGGCGATGGTGGCGGCGTAGTCGCCGCGTTTGGTGGGCACGCGGCAGCGGTCCAGTTCGGCGCCGCTGGCGGCATCCAAGGCGATGACTTCGGTCTTGGTGCCGCCCAGATCGACACCGATACGAAGGGGGGGATTGCTTTCTTGCGTCATTGGGCAAATTTACGCTGTTATTGCCAGACGTCAAATCGGTGTCCTGATGCCGAAATTATTGGAGAAACATGCGTGAGCCACGTCCCGCTTGACCACCCTTTCCCGGCGCCGCCCGACATCGCCACCACCCGTGAAGTGGCACCGGGCGTGTTATGGATCCGCATGCCGCTTCCCTTCGCGTTGGACCACATCAACCTGTGGGCGCTGGAAGACGGCGACGGCTGGACCATCGTCGATACCGGGGTGGGCAACGACGACACCCTGGGCCATTGGGACGCGCTGCTGGCCGGCCCCTTGGGCGGCAAGCCGATCACCCGGCTGGTGTGCACCCATTTCCACCCCGACCACATGGGTCTGGCCGGTCCCTTGACCGAACGTTTCGGCATCCGCCTGATTGCGACGGTGGGCGAATGGACCTATGGCCGCATGCTGATGCTGGAAAGCGGTCCCCAATACGTGGACAATCAGGTCGACTATTACCGCCGCTGCGGCTATGACGACGCCTTGCTGGTGGGCATCCGCGAGCGTTCCGGCGGCTATGCCGACCGCATCAAGCCGCTGCCGGCCAGCATCTCGGTGATCCGCGAAGGCGACATCCTGACCATCGGCGGCCGCGACTGGCGAATCTTCGTCGGGCGCGGCCATTCGCCCGAACACGCCTGCCTATACTGCGCCGAACTGAACGTGCTGATTTCCGGCGACCAGATCCTGCCGCGTATTTCGCCGGTGGTCGGCGTCTGGCCGCAAGAACCCGATTCCGACCCGTTGTCCTTGTTCCTGGATTCGTTGATCCGCCTGAAGGCGGCTTTCCCCGCCGATTGTCTGGTGCTGCCGTCGCACAAGCTGCCGTTCCGCGGCCTGCACGACCGGGCCGACGAATTGCTGGCCCATCATGACGACCGCCTGAACAAGGCGCTGGAAGCCTGTGGCGAGCCGGTCACCGCGTTGCAGGCCCTGCGCCACCTGTTCCCCCGCCCGCTGGACGCCCACCAAACCGGCTTCGCCATGGGCGAGACGGTGGCGCATCTGAACCATCTGGTGAAGACCGGACGACTGGAACGCCGCACCCGGCCGGATGGCGTATGGCTATATAAGACTATTTGCAAATAACAGCATCTCTCCGATAATCGCCGCAATCTTATCGGAGCCCCTGATGTCGCCAGCTATCACCCCTTTGGTCACCGCTTTCTTCGATCCCGTCACCTGGACCGTCACCTATGTGGTCCGGGTGCCGGGCGCCTCGTCCTGCCTAGTCATCGACCCGGTGCTGGATTACGACCGTCGCAGCGGCCAGGTGTCGGTCACCTCCATCGATGCTGTGTGCGCCTTCGTGGACGACAACGGGCTGACAGTGGAATGGATTCTCGACACCCATGTCCATGCCGACCACA
Source organism: Magnetospirillum sp. (assembly GCA_020217035.1). Lineage (GTDB taxonomy): Bacteria > Pseudomonadota > Alphaproteobacteria > Rhodospirillales > Magnetospirillaceae > Magnetospirillum. The sequence continues at coordinate 10,623 of JAIWOG010000304.1, forward strand.
TGACCGGCCTGGCCGAACTGGCCCGGCGCACCGGGGCCAAGACGGCCATCGGCAAACAGGTCAGCGGGGTGCAGAAGACCTTCGCCGGTATCTACAATCTGCCGGACTTCCCCTGTGACGGAAGCCAGTTCGATCGTTTGCTGGAAGATGGCGATCGGATCGTGATGGGCGACCTTGTCCTGACCGCCCTGCACGTTCCCGGCCACACCCCGGCCTGCATGGCCTATGTGGTGGGCGACGCGGTGTTCGTCGGCGACACCCTGTTCATGCCCGATTTCGGCACGGCACGCTGCGACTTCCCCGGCGGCGACGCCGCCACCCTTTATCGATCCGTTCGCCGGCTGCTGGACCTGCCGGCCGACACCCGCATGTTCGTCGGCCACGATTACGGGCCGGGCGGACGCCTCATCGCCTGGGAAACCAGCGTGGCGGCGCAACGGCAAGGCAACATCCACGTGCGCGACGGCATAAGCGAGGCCGAGTTCGTCGCCCTGCGCCAAGCCCGAGACGCCACCTTGGAGATGCCTGAATTGCTGTTGCCGTCGCTGCAGGTCAACATCCGGGCCGGCAACCTGCCCGATCCGGAAAGCAACGGGACCAGCTATTTGAAGTTCCCGTTGCGGCGCTGAACAAGATCAGGCGGCGCAGACGCCGCCGGCTTCCTTGGCGCAGTAAAGGCTATAAAGGGTGTTGATCACGGCGCTGGCTTCGGCGCCGGACAGGGAATAGAAGATGGTCTGGGCTTGGCGACGGGTCTGCACCAGATTGTCGCGGCGCAGCCGGGCCAGATGTTGGGACAGCGCGGATTGCGACAGACCGATCAGGCGTTCCAGTTCGCCCACCGACTTTTCGCCATGCAGCAACTGACACAGAATCATCAAACGATGTTCGTTGCTCATGGCCTTAAGCAAGGTACTGGCGCGGCGGGCGCTTTCCTGAAGTTTTTCCAATTCCATTTCCGACTGCCCTATGACTTCAAGCATGCAGGCATATAGCATACCACTCGAATTTGAGGATTCAACATTACCGCAACGAAACATTCGGGAATCCGGTGTCATGGCGCGACCTTCCCCACACCAGGCAGTGTGGAATAGGTTTAAGCCGCCGCCCTGTCAGGGTGGCAGTATATATTGCTAATTTTATATTTATCTAATCTAAGCGCTGGCGACAGCGCTGCCTTGCCCCAGGGCCGCCAGGACGGTCGCCACGATGTGCGGCGCGTTCAAGCCGGCCAGGTCGTATTGCTTGTGCGGCGCCTCGTGCTCCAAGAACAGGTCGGGCAACACCATGGGCCGCACTTTCAGTCCCCGATCCAGGGCGCCGGAATGGGCCAGGAAATGCAGCACCTGGCTGCCGAAGCCACCCACCGAGCCCTCTTCCACCGTCACCAGAACCTCGTGTTCGCGGGCCAGACGAAGAATCAAATCCTCGTCCAACGGCTTCATGAAGCGGGCGTCGGCCACCGTGGTGGACAACCCACGGGCCGCCAGATCGTCGGCGGCCTTCATCGACTCGGCGAGACGGGTGCCCAAGCTCAGGATGGCGACGCGGCTGCCTTCGCGGACCACCCGCCCCTTGCCGATGGGCAGAACCTGACCGCGTTCGGGCAGTTCGATGCCGATGCCTTCACCGCGCGGATAGCGGAAGGCGGAGGCGCGGTCGTCGATGGCGGCGGCGGTGGCCACCATATGCATCAGTTCGGCTTCGTCGGCCGGGCTCATCAGCACGATGTCGGGCAGGCAGCCCAGGAAGGCCAGGTCGAACGACCCGGCATGGGTGGCGCCATCGGCGCCGACCAGGCCGGCACGGTCGATGGCGAAGCGCACCGGCAACTTCTGCAAGACCGCGTCATGGACCAACTGGTCGTAACCGCGTTGCAGGAAGGTGGAATAAAGGGCGCAGAACGGCTTGAACCCCTCGCAGGCCAGACCGGCGGCGAAGGTCACCGCGTGCTGTTCGGCGATGCCGACGTCGAAGCAGCGTTCTGGATGCTTTTCCGCGAACTTGTCCAGGCCGGTGCCGGCAGGCATGGCGGCGGTGATGGCGACGATGCGGTCGTCGGTGGCCGCTTCCGCCAAAAGTGCGCGGGCGAACACCGAGGTATAGCTGGGCGCGTTGGCCTTGGGCTTGGCCAGGGCGCCGGTGACCACGTCGAACTTTCCCACCCCGTGATACTTGTCGGCGGCGGCTTCGGCGGGGGCATAGCCCCGGCCCTTCTGCGTCACCACATGGATCAGCACCGGCTTGTTGTCCTGGGAATCGCGGACGTTCTTCAACACCGGCAGCAAGTGGTCGAAATTGTGGCCGTCGATGGGGCCGACATAATAAAAGCCCAGCTCCTCGAACAGCGTGCCGCCACCGGACACGAAGCCGCGGGCGTATTCCTCGGCCCGTTTCGCGGCGCGTTCCAGGGGCGGCGGCAGCATGGAAGCCAAATCCTTGGCGAAATGGCGGATGGACAGATAGGGACGCGACGACAACAGGCGCGACAGATAGGCGCTCATGGCGCCGACGGGGGGCGCGATGGACATGTCGTTGTCGTTCAAGATGACGACAAGGCGTGAATCCATGGAACCGGCGTTGTTCATGGCTTCATAGACCATGCCGGCACTCATGGCGCCGTCGCCGATGACGGCGACGACGTTGAAGTCCTCGCCTTTCAGGTCGCGGCCCACCGCCATGCCAAGGCCAGCCGAGATCGAGGTCGAGGAATGGCCGGCGCCGAACGGGTCGTATTCGGATTCAGTGCGCTTGGTGAAGCCCGACAACCCGCCCCCTTGACGCAGGGTGCGGATGCGATCCTTGCGCCCGGTCAGGATCTTGTGGGGATAGCATTGGTGGCCCACATCCCAGATCAGCTTGTCCCTGGGCGTCTCGAACACGTGGTGAAGCGCCACGGTCAATTCCACCACGCCCAGGCCCGCCCCCAGATGGCCGCCGGTGATGGACACCGCCTCGATCATTTCCTGGCGCACCTCGTCGGCCAATTGGCGCAATTGCTCGGCCGAGAATGAACGGGTGTCGGCCGGGCAATCGACCTTGTCGAGAAGGCGGGGGACATCAGGGGTCATCATCTTTTCCTTACACGCCGCGGGTCACCACGAAGGTGGCGGTCTGACGCAGCAAATCGGCGGCTTGGCCGAAGGGGTCCAAATGGCGGCATGCCTGTTCGGCCAGCATCCGCGCCTGGTCGCGGGCGCGGTCGACACCCAACAGCGACACGAAGGTGGCCTTGCCGGCTTCGGCGTCCTTGCCCAGCTTCTTGCCCACCTGTGTCTCGTCGCCCAAGACGTCGAGAAGATCGTCGGCGATCTGGAAGGCCAAGCCAAGGTCGTGGGCATAATTCTTCAAGGCCAGGCGCAGCGATGCCGGCGCCTTGCCCAAGATGGCCCCGGCCTCGCAGCCGAAGCCGATCAGGCGGCCGGTCTTCATCTGTTGCAGGCGGGTGATGGCGGCGACGTCCATGTCCAGATCGGCCGCCTGCAAATCCAGCATCTGACCGCCGACCATGCCCTGGCCGCCGGACGCGTGGGCCAGTTGCCACACCAATTCGCAGCGCACGGCGGGATCGGGATGGGTGGCTTCCGCCGCCAGGACCTCGAAGGCGCGGGTCAGCAGGGCGTCGCCGGCCAGGATGGCGGTGGCTTCGTCGAACTGGCGGTGGCAGGTGGGACGGCCACGGCGCATGTCGTCGTCGTCCATGGCCGGCAGGTCGTCATGGATCAGCGAATAGCAATGCACCATTTCAAGGGCGCAGCCGACCCGCAGGGCGGCAGCCGGCGAGACGTTGAACAACGACGCCGATTGGATCACCAAGAATGGGCGCAGCCGCTTGCCGCCTTCCAGCGCCGAATAGCGCATGGCGTCGTGGACCCGATGTTCGGGGGCGTCGCCGCTGGGCAGCAGATGGTCCAGTTCGGCGTTGACGGCAGCCGCGGTGGCGGCCAGGGCCTGGCTCAGCATCTCGGTCAAGGTGGCGGTCACTCGATGCCGGCGGGTTCAAGTCCGACGGCACCGTCTCCGCCCAACACGATCTTGTCCACCTTGGCCTGGGCCTCCTTCAGCTTGGCCTCGCAATGACGTTTCAGCAACGCCCCACGTTCATAGGCGCCGATGGCGTCGTCCAGCTTGGTCGAGCCGGTCTCCAGCTTGCGCACGATGGCATCCAGTTGGGCCAAAGCGTCCTCGAAGCTGAGCGCGGCGATATCGGGCGGAAGGTCGGCCATTGTTCTCTTTATTCAATATGTGCGAAACGAAGGCGGCAAGTTTACGGATGCCGCCTCCCAAAGGCAAGCGAACCGGGCAAGCATTTTCGCGACGGAATCGTTGACAGGCGCCCCCGACGCCGTATAAAAGCCCCCTTTCATTCCCGAGAACGTGGGCGTGCTGACGCGCGTCCCGCCCCAGGCGACTGGACCAAGGCCTATCGGGACAAACCCCAACCGGCACCAGCCGGGACCAAAGGACGTATCATGACCAAGCGTATTGAAGCGAAATTCAAGATCAACCGCCGCCTGGGCGTCAATTTGTGGGGCCGTGGCAAGAGCCCGCTGGCTCGCGGCAAGGAAACCCCGCCCGGCCAGCATGGCGCCCGTCGCAAGAAGCCGTCCGACTTCGGCACCCAGCTGATGGCCAAGCAGAAGCTGAAGGGTTACTACGGCAACATTTCGGAAAAGCAGTTCCGCAAGCTGTATGACGAGGCCGTGCGCCGCCGTGGCGACACCTCGGAAAACCTGATCGGCCTGCTGGAACGCCGCCTGGACGCCGTCGTCTACCGCATGAAGCTGGCCGTCAGCCCCTTCCAGGCCCGTCAGGTCATCAACCACGGCCACATCCAGGTCAACGGCAAGCGCCTGAACATTGCTTCCTATCAGGTCAAGGACGGCGACGTGATCAGCGTCAAGCAGAAGTCCAAGGACCTGGCCATCATCCTGGAAGCCGCCCAGTCGCCGGAACGCGACGTGCCGGATTACATCGAGGTCGACCACAAGGAAATGAAGGGCACCTTCATCCGCGCCCCCAAGCTGTCGGACGTGCCCTATCCGTGCCAGATGGAACCCAATCTGGTCATCGAATTCTATTCGCGCTAATCCGGCCCCGGCTGGAAGCCAAGAAGGCCCGGTGGAAACACCGGGCCTTTTGTTTTGACGCCGTTAAAGATTGGCTGGCCGCAGGATGGGCAGCATGCCGTCCGGACTGAAGGTGCCGACGATGCCGGCTTGGCGCAGGGCCGACATCTCGCGGCTGACGGTTTCGGGACGCAGGCCCAAATAATCGGCCATCTCGGCGATGCGCATGGGCAGGTGCAATTCGCTGCCGCCCCCCAAACGACCGTGCAGTTCCACCAGCATCGCCCGGACCCGTTCAGCGGCGCTCATGCGGCCCAGGCGCGTCTGCATGTCCAGGGATTGCAGCAGGTTTCGTTGCACGATGCCGCGCACATGGCCGCGCAAGGCGGGGTCGTGCTCCATCTCGGTTTCCGGGATACGGCACAGGCTGGCCCGGCTCAGGGCGATGGCGGTGGCGTGGTGATGGGCGCCATCGGCGAAGCCCACCATGTCGCCGGAAAAGTGGAAGGACAGGATTTGACGGCGCTGCGGGCCGACCCAGGCGCACAGCATGACGGCGCCGTGGCGCACGCCGAAAATGGCGTCCGCCGGGGAGCCGGCGGCGAACAGGGTGTCGCCGGCTTCCAGGCGGACGTCGCCGGCCACCGCCCGCAGACGGCCCAGCAGGGTGGCGTTCAGACAGGCACACAATCCGCCGCGCCCGGTGACGGCAGCGTTGCAGGTATCGGACAAAGCCAGCATGACGAGCCCCCGGGAAAAATCCCCGGGACCGGCGAACCGGCCCCGGGAGGTGGGAGATGATGATTACTTGCCGCCGCCCAGCGAGTGGACGTAGACAGCCAGCATCTTGATGGTGGCGGCGTCCAGACGGCCGGCCCAAGCAGGCATGGAACCGTGCTTGGGCTTGGTGATCTGGGCGACCACGGCCTGCTTGGCGGTTTCCTTGTCGCCCTTGAACAGCCAGATGGCGTTGTTCAAGGCCGGCGCCCCCAGTTCCTTGGTGCCGACGCCACCCTCGGCGTGACACGCGGTGCAGCGTTCGGCGAAGATGGCCTCGCCTGGGCTGCCGGCGGCGGGGGTCTTCGACGACAGCGACAACACGTAATCGGCCAACTGGTCGACCTGGGTCTTGTCCAGGGCGTCGCCCGTGCCGAAAGC
>JAIWOG010000109.1 GCA_020217035.1 Magnetospirillum sp.
TCCAGCACGGCCTGGCCCATGCGGGTCATGATGCGCATGTTGGTGCAGACATAGGGGCTGTCGGTGATCTCGACGCCGATATGGGCGATGTTGGAGCCGAGCGGTCCCATGGAGAACGGCACCACGTACATGGTGCGGCCCTTCATGCAGCCGTCATACAGCTTGCCCATGATGGACTTCATCTCGGCCGGGGCCATCCAGTTGTTGGTGGGGCCGGCATCAGCCTTGGAATTCGAGCAGATGAAGGTGCGGTCCTCGACACGGGCGACGTCGCGCGGGTCGGAGCGGCACAGATAGGAATTGGGGCGCTTGGCCTCGTTCAACTTGATCATGGTGCCCGCGGCCACCATCTGGGCGCACAGGGCATCGTATTCCGCCTGGGAACCGTCGCAGATGTGAATGCTGTCGGGTTTGCACAGCTTCGCCATCTCGTCGATCCATGCCAGCAGGCCGGCATTGATCGTCGTTCCGCCGGGGATACCGCTTTTGCTCATAATCTGCCTTTCTCCGTCCCTATAGCCAGGGAAGTAGCCCTTTCCCCCGGTCCGACCACCGAACCGGGCGTTGTAGGGTCATCCCCGATTGGCGCTTTTGGCTGCGCCACCGCCTGAAGAGGTGGCGAAGATACTCGCCTCGTGGGCAGGGCGCAATAATATTGCTGTCATGTCTGCCCTGAAGATTGCTCAGAACTGGCCCCGATCTTGCAATTTTTCCAAGCATTCCCGCGCCTTTTGCAAGCTTGGCGCCGACTCGGGGAAAGCGATACGAAAAAGCAACCCGCCTCGTATCACATCAACGCCGTCCAGGTCGATGCCGACCACGTTTTCTCCACCTGGCCAAGTCAGCGGCAGCAAGCCCCCCTCGCCCGCTTGCATCTCTGCGGTTGCCGCCGGGTCCAAACCGAAAGGGGCCGGGAACCACACGGCGCGGCCGAAACCGCCGACGAAATGCGCCCTTTCGGGCACCACCCGCCAAAAAGCGAAATCGGCGAAATCGGCGTAAAGTGCCGCACCGGGATGGCGGGCCAGGAAGCGCCGGCGCAAGCGCGGGTCGTCGGTTGGCAACGCCTGCCCCATCACGGTGACCCGAGGTCCCGTTTGCGGGTTGGGGTGGCCGTCGGTGCCGTCGAACAACAGGGACACCCGGCGATCGGCAGCGATGTTGCGGCTGTGGTCGGAAAGCCCCGACAACAACAGGATCGGCGACAGGTCATGGTCCAGGGCCACCGTCACCAACGACGCGTAAGGGGCGCCGTCATCGGCCTGCAAGGTGGCCAGGCTGGCCTTGTGGCAAGCGCGAACCACCTGGCGCAAGGCCAGCTTGTTATCCTTGGGCAGTTCCAACGTCATGAATTCCCCCGCGATCGAGTGCGGCATCATGACAGAGCCCCAACAACCGGAAAAGAGTATCCCCCTTCTTCGGGGGGCGAAGAAGGGGGATGCATGCCGGCGGGTCTGTGGGGGGTGGGGCGGGACGACCCGCCGGCAAGGGCGTCAGTGGATGTTGAGCCAAGCGTAAAGTCGGTCCATGTCGTTGGCCACGGCGGCGGGCCGCGCAGGCCGGCCTTGCAGGTTGCGCAAGGCCCGGGCGGCAGGGCGGTCACGGTGATGGGCCAAGATGTCGGCCAGCAATTCGTCCAGTTGGCCGCGCAAAGCGCTGGCGCAGGCGTTGGCTTGGCCGGCCGCCAGAAGCGCGTTGTACCGATCCGTCCACAGCTCGGCGCAGTGCCATGTTTCACGCAACGACTTCATCACCGGGCTCTCCTCATCACACCCAAGCCAATGGGATATTCAATGATGAGACTATGCCTTATGGATAATAACGCCGTTTGCGCTCCCCTTAATGCATATTAAAATTATTCTTGTCGTTTGTATGAACAGAAGCGATGACCGCCCTGTTTCACCCCACCAGATGACGGTAGATGCGCGGCAGCGCCGCCGTCAGTTGCGCCAGATGGTGGACGATGGCGTAGGAGCCCCGGCCGAACAGGCGGGGGAAATAAGCCTGGGCCTTCTTGTCGATGGTGACGCCGAACACCGCCATGCCCTTGGCCCGGGCCTCGTGGATGGCTTTCGCCGTGTCCTCGATGCCGTAACGGCCTTCGTAATGGTCGATGTCGTTGGGCTTGCCGTCGGTGATCACCAATAGCAGCCGGTGGCGGTTGGGGCGTTTCTCCAACTCGGCGGTGGCGTGGCGGATGGCGGTGCCGATGCGGGTGTAATAACCCGGCTTGACCGCGCCGATGCGGCGCATCACCTGGTCGCCGAATTGTTCGTCGAAATCCTTCAAGGTATCGACCTTGACCCAGGCGCGTTTGCGCGAGGTGAAGGCATAGATGGCGAAGCTGTCGTCGCAGGCGGCCAGACCATGGCTGAACACCGCCAGCGCCTCTTTCTCCACATCCAGCACCCGGCGGTTTTCCACCCAGGAATCGGTGGACAGACTGGCATCCACCAGCACCGCCACCGCCAAATCGCGTTCCAACGGCCGGCGCTGGGTGTAGACCCGGTCCGAGCCCTGGCCCGAGGCCCGCAAATCGGCCCGAGCGCGGACCAGGGCGTCCATGTCCAACTCGCCGCCATCCACTTGCGCCCGCATCACCTGGGCCTTGGTGCGCAGCGCCTCGAACTGGCGTTTGACCTGGCGGATGCGGCGCTTGGCCTGGGCATCGGGGCGCCAGAAGTCGTCACTGTCCTCGACCCCGGTTCCCACCAACACCTGGCAATGGTCCTTATGGTAGCAGGCGGCGCGGTGGTCCCATTCCGGATACAGGTGGGGGCCGGTCAGCCGGGTGGTTTCGGTGGCTTCGGGCGGCAGGTCCAGGTCGAACTTCAGTTTGGTCGCCGCCTTCTTGCCGTGCTTGGAAATGGTGATCTTGTCCATTTCCTCGGCCGCCTTCTTGGCCTCTTCCTCGTCGGGGTCGTCGGCGCCACGGTTGACGTTGACCATGTCGGCGAAGGCCAGGATCTTCTCGAAGCGGTTCAGGATCAGCGAATCCTTGCGGTCGGCATTGTCCTGGGTCTTGCGTTCGGCGGCGCGGCGCTTGTCGGGCTGGTCCTGTTCTTCCTGCTTGGAACCCGGCTGGCTGTCCTCGGCATCGTCGGGGCGGGTGCCGGTGCCCCGGTGCAGCGCCTCGCCCCACAACGGCACCGGCAGGAACGGCCGATAGCCATGGGGCGCCGAATCGTGGGAACACAAGGGCAGGTCGTCGCCGCGCAGCAATGCCAGAACCACGGCCTCGATTTCGGCCTCGGCACCGCTCAGCTTGCGGGCCGGCCGCGCCGCCAACAGCGCGTCCGACAGGGCGCGGTGGCGACGGCGCAGGCCGGGAAACAGCGACAACGCCATGCGGGTGGCGGTGTCGGCACGGGTCAGAAAGGCGATGTCGGCTTGCAAAGGGTCATCCGCCACCGGCGCCTGGGCCGGCAGCACGGCGAAGAACGCCGCCAGCCAGAAATACAGGTCGCGGTTCAGAGCCGGATCGGCGAAGACGTCGATGGCGTCCGGCAACGACAGCGACACCTCGTCGCGTGACGACACCGCCAGACGCTCGTCGTCCATGCCGATGCGCTGTTTCCAGGTCAGGCGGTGGGCGGAGGTCTTCAAGCTGGCGCTGGTGATGGCGACGCCCGCGTCGCCCCCCAGGCCCCGGAAGAACACTGATAGCGTACCGCGCACCTGATCCAGGGTGACCGCCGCCTGGGGGTGGCGCGGCCAGGAATGCTTGTCGCCCACCAAGCGGTGCCAAAAGCGGCCGACGGTTTCTTCCAGTTCCAGAGTCTCCAGCAGCGACATGGTCTTTACCCGAATACCGCCAGAACCACTTCGTCCAGGCCCTTCTTAACATCCAGGTCGTCGGTCAAGGGCTCGATCATCGCCGCCTGGATGGCTTGGCGCAGGCTCATGCCGGCCTGGATCAGGGTGGCGCAATAGACCAGCAGACGGGTCGAGACGCCTTCCTCCAGGTCGTGGCCCTTCATGGCCCGCAGACGCCCGGCCAGGCGCACCAATTGGCCAACGCGGTCCTTATCCAGACCCGATTCCTCGGCCACCACCTTGCATTCCACCTCGGCCGGCGGGAAGTCGAACTCGATGGCGACGAAGCGCTGCCTTGTGGACGGCTTCAACTGCTTCAACACGTTCTGGTAGCCGGGATTGTAGGACACCACCAGCATGAAATCGTCGGGCGCCTCCAGCAATTCGCCGGTGCGGTCGAGCGGCAGCAGGCGGCGGTCGTCGGTCAGCGGGTGCAGCACCACGGTGACGTCCTTCCTGGCTTCCACCACCTCGTCCAGATAGCAGATGCCGCCATGGCGCACGGCATTGGTCAAGGGACCGTCGGTCCACACCGTGTCGCCGCCCTTCAGCAGGTAACGGCCGGTCAGGTCGGCGGCGGTCAGGTCGTCGTGACACGACACCGTGTGCAAGTGCTTATTCAGCCGGGCCGCCATATGGGCGACGAAGCGGGTCTTGCCGCAGCCGGTGGGGCCTTTCAGCAAAAGCGGCAGCTTCTTGGCGAAAGCCAGTTCGAACAGGTCGCATTCGTTGCCGACAGGCAGGTAGAACGGAATATCCATGGGGGGCGCAACTCCAGGAAAAAGGGGGTGGCCGCCCGATGGCAACCACCCCCCCAGGCAGTTTTAACGACTATTTACTCGGCGGCCTGATAGCCGGTGCTTTCCTTGGCCTTGCCAGGAACCACCAGCGACCAGACGATCAGCACCACACCCAGCAGGGTGAAGATGCCGGCGCCCAGGCGGAACTGGTAGAACAACTGCAATTGGTCCTGGACTTCCATGAAGGACATGCCCAGCACGCGCTGCAGATGGGTCTGCACCACACCGGCGAAGGTCAACGCGAAGGTCATGAACGACACCGCGCCCGAGGTGATCCAGAAGCCCCACATGTTGAGCAGCTGGTTATAGGGCTCGCGCTTCAGGATCAGCGGCATGGCATAGGTGAACATGGCGATGTTCAACATGACATAGGCGCCGTAGAAGGCCAGGTGACCATGGGCGGCGGTGACCTGGGTGCCGTGGGTGTAGTAGTTGATCGGGGCGAGCGTGTGCAGGAAGCCCCACACGCCGGCGCCGAAGAAGGCGAAGGCCGAGCAGCCCAAGGCCCACAGCAGCGCGGCCTTGTTGGGATGGGTGCGACCACCCTTCCACACCATGTAGAAGGTGAACACCACCATGGCGAAGAACGGCAGCACTTCCAGCGTCGAGAAGATCGAGCCGATCCACTGCCAATAGGCCGGGGTGCCGATCCAGTAGTAATGGTGGCCGGTGCCCAGGATGCCGGTGAACAGCGACATGGCGACGATGACGTACAGCCACTTTTCGACGATTTCACGGTCGACGCCGGTCAGCTTGATCATCAGGAAGGCCAGAACCGAGGCCATCACCAGTTCCCACACGCCTTCCACCCACAGATGGACGACCCACCACCAGAACATCTTGTCCAGCACCAGGTTGTTGGGGTTGTAGAGCGAGAACAGGAAGAAGACGGCGATGCCCCACAGACCCAGCAACAAGATGTTGGTGATGGCGGTCTTGCGGCCCTTCAACACCGTCATGGTGACGTTGTAGAGGAACATCAGGGCGACGACGACGATGGCCAGCTTGATCCACAGCGGCTGTTCCAGGAATTCACGGCCTTCGTGAATCTTGAACAGATAGCCGACCACGGCCGCCGCGGCGCCGATCAGGAACAGCCAGAATTGCAGCACCGCCAGCTTGGGACTGTGCAGTTCAGTCTCCGCTTCTTCCGGGATCAGGTAGTAGGCGCAGCCGAAGAAACCCATCAACAGCCAGACGATCAGGGCGTTGGTGTGAATCATGCGCAGGATGTTGAAGGGAACCAGGTCGGCCAGGAAGTTGGGGGCCACCACCACGGTGCCCAACAGGGTGCCGAACAGCACCTGGGCGACGAACAGGGCAAGGGCGCCGGCGAAATAGTACAGCGCCACCTTTTGCGATTGGTATTTCATGATTTCACCCTCCCGTTAACCGCTGACCTTGGGCGGCCAGTTCTGGGTGTCGACTTCGCTCGTCCACTTGAAGAAGTCGGCCAGATTGTCCAGTTCGGTCTCGGTCAGGTTGAATTGCGGCATCTGACGACGGCCTTCGACGCCCGAAGGCTGGCCCTTCATCCACGCCTTCAGCGCCTCGCGGGCGCCGTTCGCGTCTTCCTTGCCGCCGAAGCGGACCCACACGTTGCCCAGTTCGGGGGCGTAATAGGCGCCCTCGCCCATCAGGGTGTGGCAGTTGATGCAGGAATGCTTTTCCCACACATGCTTGCCGGCCGCCACCGAGGGCGTGACCGGGTTCGCGGCGGCGATGGCGTTGGCCTTGGACACGCTGTGCACGGTCAAGGCAACGAACACCGCGAAGAAAAACGCCGTGCCGCCATAAAAGATATTGCGGGCAGCGGCTTTCGTCAGTGTCTCGGACATGGTCGCTCCTAAGGATCCGAAGGGTTGAATTCCACCCACCGCGGAACTCCCCCCGCCGGTGGCCTCACCCTGAACTCACACGCGGGGGGCATACCCCACGTCATGGTCACCCTATGACCCGGCGCGACACTGGGCTTTAACATTGGTCAAGCTTGAGGATTTAATGCGGTATATTATATGCCTATAAATTGAGGCAGCCCCGCTCTCGGGGCAGATAGTGCGGGCATTCGGGAAAAGCGGGGCTTGGGGCGTAAAATGTAAACCCCACGAATTCCGCGCACCGGGATTCGATATCAGCCCGGATCGCGGACCCGCCGGGTCAGCGCCCACGACCCCAAGGCCCGGTCGCATTGCGGCACGTGGCTGCCCATCCAACGGGCCACCACCTCGCGCACCACCGCGCGATCACGGTCGGCGCAGACATTGGCGTCGCGCATGTGGCGCAATTGTTCCAAGATCCGCCAATGCTCGCGACGATGATGGTCCAGGTGGGGATAGGCGGCTTCGTCCATCAGGTTTTCCTGGTGGGTGAAGTTGCGATCCATGAACTTCAGCAAGGCGGTGATGCGGGTGCATTGGGTGCGGTCGCAATGGCCGTCCACCCGCCGACACTCGACGCCGGGCTCGAACAGGCGCCCCATCACATAGCACAGCCCCTCGGTGCCGCGATCGATGTCGCGCACGCCCGTGCTGAGGTCGGCTGTACAGATCTTGGGCATCCCGGATCCGGTGACGTCATTCTTGTGCGTCCGTCACCGTACGGGAGTGGGCGGTGCAACAGCAACCTGAAATAAGCACAGCCTTTGCACCAATTTCCCGCACTCGTCGCTGTTGACAAGGGGCGAGTCCCGACCCTATTTTTGCGAATGAATTTCATTTGCATATGAGTCCCGCCATGAGCTTCACCCGCGCCGCCACCTTCAGCTTCATCGGCTCCAGCCGCCCCATGGGCCCCGGTGACTTCATCTGGCTGGCCGCCTTGGGCTGCGCCAGCCGAGGCCCGACCACCGCCGAGGCGGTGTGCGCCTGCATCGACCATGTGGCTGCCGGACAATGGGCGCCGTCGCCGCAACTGGTGTGCGACTGCCTGGACGAAATGGCCCGTGCCCGCCACTTGAACTACGCCCATGACGGACGCCACGACTTGTTCAGTGCCACGCCCCAGGGCCTGGGCATCCTGCGCATGATGCTGTCCCTGCCCATCGAGCGCCCGACCACGCCCCTGGGACAGGTGGGATTGCGACTGAAACTGGCTTTCCTCGACCTGGCCCAACCCAACGACCGTGCGCAACACCTGCAGGATTTGATCGAAGCCCACCGCCAGGAACTGGCCCGCCGCCCGGCGCCGTGCGAATCCTGCCATTCTCCCGGCTGCTTCGGCCGCATGTGGGGCGAACACCACACCCAAGCCCTGCGCCGCGACCTGGAATTGCTGGAACACATGCTCGCCATGCCGCAAACGCAGACGACCACGCGACGCGAGGGTTGTTCCCAGGATGGATTGCACATAAACTGCATTTTAAATTAAGGTTATCGGAAGAGGTATGACGTGCTCTGCATTGACGAGGCGACGCTGCGTGGCGCCGGAATCCGCCCGACCCGCCAACGCTTGACCATCGGCCGCCTGATCAAGGAAGGCGGCAGCCGCCACCTGACCCCCGACAGCCTGCACCAGGAAGCGCTGAGCCAGGGCATGCGCCTGTCCTTGGCCACCGTCTACAACACCTTGAACGAATTCGCCGCCGCCGGTCTGGTCAAGCGCGTGCCCATGGGCGAACGCAGCTGGTTCTGCACCAATACCGCCGAACACCATCACTTCTACCACGAAGCCACCGGCCGCATCGAAGACATCCCCGGCTGCCAGCCGCAGGTCATGGGCTTGCCCGCCGCCCCGGAAGGCATGGAAGTGGCCGGCATCGACGTCATCGTGCGGCTGCGCCGGGCATCGTAAGCCCACCTGGGGTCAGGGCTTCTCGGTTTTTTTGGGGGGCAAACGCAAGTGCGCCCCCCTTGACTCCGCCTCTGCCGACGCACAGGCTGTTTCCATGCATTTGGTACACGCCACCAGCGTCGAGATCGGCGGCCATGCCGTGCTGATCCGCGGGCCTTCGGGCAGCGGCAAGTCGGACCTTGCGTTGCGGCTGATGGATCAGGGTGCGCAGTTGGTGGCCGACGACCAGACGGGGCTCAGCGCCGAAAGCGGTCGGCTGTTCGTGTCGTGCCCGCCCACCATCGCCGGCATGATCGAGGTGCGGGGCCTGGGCATCCTGCGCCTGCCCCATCGCGACCGGGTGCCGCTGGCCCTGGTGGTCGACCTGGTGGCCGCCAAGGACGTGGAACGGCTGCCCGAGCCGTCGCGGACGGTTTTCCTGGGCATCCAGGTGCCGCGCCTGGCGCTGTGCGCCTTCGAGTCCTCGACCCCGGCCAAGGTTCGTCTTGCCGTGACGGTGGCGACGCGAGATAGTACCGTCTTGTAATGACCGACGCACTCCCCCCTTCGCCGGCCCTGGGCCGCGCCGTCCCGGCGGCCTTTGGCCGCGCCGTCATCGTCACCGGGCTGTCGGGCGCCGGCAAGACCTCGGCGTTGAAGGTGCTGGAAGACCTGGGCTACGAGGCGGTGGACAACCTGCCGGTGACGCTGTTGTCCAACTTGATGAGCGGCGGCGGCGAACGGCCGCTGGCGGTGGGCATCGACATCCGCACCCGCGATTTCGGCGTCGAGCCGGTGCTGGCCGAAATCGACCGCATCATGGCCGAGACCGGCCGCGCCGTCCGCCTGCTGTTCCTGGATTGCGACGACGAAGTGCTGCGGCGGCGCTTCACCGAGACGCGGCGGCGCCATCCGCTGGCCGCCGACCGGCCGCTGATCGACGGCATTCGCCACGAACGCGGCCTGGTGTCGCCACTGAAGCGCCGCGCCGACGTGGTGTTCGACACCTCGAACCTGGCGCCGGGCGAGTTCAAGCGCGTGCTGTCGTCGCATTTCGGCCTGGATGGCGACCGCGGCCTGATGGTCTTCGTCACCTCTTTCGCCTATCGCGAGGGCCTGCCGCGGGAAGCCGACCTGGTGTTCGACGCCCGTTTCCTGGCCAATCCCCATTACGTACCGGATCTGAAGCCGTTGACCGGACGCGACCAGGGCGTCGCCGATTATGTGTCGGGCGACCCGGCCTTCGCCGATTTCTTCGATTCTTTGACCCGGCTGCTCGCGCCGCTGTTGCCGCGCTTCGCCGCTGAGGGTAAGAGCTATCTAACCATCGCCATCGGATGCACCGGTGGCCGTCACCGTTCGGTCTACACGGCCGAGCGGCTGGCCCAATGGCTGAAAGACCAGGGCGCCAGGGTCGAGCTTCGCCACCGCGAGCTGGGCCAGGAAGGGATAAGATGAGGGGATGGAAATGATCGGTCTGGTACTCGTCACCCACGGCCGTCTGGCCGAGGAGTTGGTCGCCGCCATGGAACACGTGGTCGGCCCGCAGCCCAATGTCGCGTCCGTGTGCATCGGCCCCGACGACGACATGGAACAGCGGCGCAACGACATCCTGG
>JAIWOG010000110.1 GCA_020217035.1 Magnetospirillum sp.
CCTCGGTGGCCAAGTGCGACGACGGCAATGGCGTGGTGGTGCTGACCGACATGTTCGGCGGCACGCCCTCCAACCTGGCCATTTCCATCATGGACAAGGCCAAGGTCGAGGTCATCGCCGGCGTCAACCTGCCCATGCTGATCAAACTGGCCAGCGTGCGCCATTCCGAACCCTTGGCCGAGGCATGTTCCTCGGCCCAGGATGCCGGGCGCAAATACATCAACGTCGCCTCCAAGCTTTTGACCCAGGACCGTAAATGAGCGCCGATTCCGCCCCGATCCTGGACAATCCCCTGACCTGCCAGGCCACCATCTGCAACCGGCGCGGCCTGCACGCGCGGGCCGCCGCCAAGTTCGTGAAACTGGCCGCCACCTTCGACGCCCAGATCAACGTCGCCCATCGCGGCACCGAGGTGTCGGGCCTGTCGATCATGGGATTGATGATGCTGGCCGCCGCACCCGGCTGCGTCGTCGACCTGGCCGCCAGCGGCCCCCAGGCCGCCCAGGCGCTGGAGTCCATCTGCGCCCTGATCGCCAACAAGTTCGACGAAGAAGACTAGCCGCCCATGGCCGAGATCGTCCTGGAAGGCATGGGGGTCAGCCGGGGCGTCGCCATCGGCATCGTCCACCGCCACGATTCAGACCACGTGACGGTGCCGGAATTCTGCATCCTGCCCGGCCAGATCGAGGCCGAGAAGGCCCGCTTCAGCAAAGCCGCCCTGGAAGCCGGCCAGCAAGTGGCCAGCTTGCAGGAAAAGGCCCGCACCCTGGACGGCTCGGCCGCCGAGGAACTGGGCTACCTGCTGGACGCCTACCAGCAGATGCTGGGGGGATCACGGCTGATCCGGGGCGTCCACCGCCGCATCGAGACGGAAAAGATCAACGCTGAAGCCGCCGTCCAGCACGAGATCGACCACATCGCCCGTGGCTTCGAGGCCATGGGCGATTCCTATCTGGCCGCCCGCGTCGCCGACATCCGCGACTTGGGCCGCCGGCTGATCCGCACCCTGACCGGCAAAACCTATCGGCCGTTTCAATCCCTGCCCCGAAACGCCGTCATCCTGGCCGAGGAACTGACCCCGGCCGACACCGCGCTTTTGGATCCCGGCCACGTCGCCGCCATCGCCACCCAGTGGGGCGGCGCCGAAAGCCACACCGCCATCATGGCCCGCTCGCTGGGCCTGCCCGCCGTTCTGGGCCTGCCCGCCGGCCTGGGCGGGGCGCAATCCGGCGATGGGGTGGTGGTGGATGGCGCCAAGGGCCGGGTGGTGATCAACCCGACGGCCGAGACCCTGGCCCTTTATCGCCAGGCCCGCGCCAAGTTCCTGCGCGAACGCCGGGCCCTGGGGCGGCTGCGCGACCTGCCGGCCGAGACCCGCGACGGCATCCGCCTGACGTTGCAGGCCAACATCGAATTGCCGTCCGAGATGGATTCGGTGCTGGCCGCCGGCGCCGAGGGCATCGGCCTTTTCCGTTCCGAATTCCTTTACATGAACCGCGACGACCTGCCGGGCGAGGACGAGCAATATGCCTTGATGCGCCAGGTGGTGGAACGCCTGGACGGTCGGCCGGTGACCATCCGTACCCTGGATGTGGGCGGCGACAAGCTGGCCCACAGCTTGGGCATGATCCCCGGCCCCAACCCGGCTTTGGGCCTGCGCGCCGTGCGGTTGTCGCTGGCCCGGCCGGAACTTCTGCAAACCCAGATGGCGGCCATCCTGAGAGTGGCCCTGCACGGCCCGGTGCGCATCTTGCTGCCCATGGTCGCCACCATCGACGAGGTGGTCGCCGCCCGCAACGCCCGCGACGCCGCCGCCTGCGCCTTGAAGGCCGCCGGCCACACCCTGCCCGAGCCGCTGCCGCCCTTGGGGGTGATGATCGAGATTCCGGGCGCCGCCCTGTCGGCGGATTCGCTGGCTCGCCACGCCGACTTCTTTTCCATCGGCACCAACGACCTGACCCAGTACACCCTGGCCATCGACCGCGCCGACGAAAGTGTCGCCCACCTTTACAACCCGCTGCACCCGGCGGTGTTGCGGCTGATCCAGTTCGCCGCCGAGGCCGCCAACCGCGCCCGCATTCCGGTCGGCGTCTGCGGCGAGATCGCCGGCGACCCGCGCTATGCCGGCCTGCTGCTGGGCCTGGGCATCCACGATTTGTCCATGTCGGCCACCAACATCCCCATGGTGAAAAAGCGTCTGCGCGGCCTGGACCACGCCCAGGCCCGCGGCTTCGCCTTCCAGGTGATGAACCAAAGCGACCCGGCCCGCATCTCGACCTTGCTGGAAGAGTTCAACCGGACCGTTTGACCAGCTTGCGCAGCCGCTGGCGCACTTCCCGACCGGACGGAAACAACGGCAGACGCGGCTTGTCGATCTGGGTCGGTTCGGTGGCCAGACCGATTTCGATGATGGAATCGTCCGGCCCCAAGGCACGGACGATCAGTTCCACCTCGCCCAGGGCGATGCGGTCGCCGACCCCCACATGCCGGCCCAAGGTGTCGACCATCCACTGCGCCACGGTGACGTCCTGGCAATCGGGCGACATGGCCAGGCCGTACAGCAGCCCCAAATCGGTCATCCTGGCCTGCGGGTCGATGGGGAAGTCGCCGAAGAACTGGCGGTCGGCCTCGGCGGCGCCGGCCGGGCTGGCGAAAAGACGGTCCAATTGGGTGACCCGGTCGGGTCGGGCGAACAGCCACACCAGGTCGCCGGGCCGCAGGGATTGCACCGTCACCCCCAGCAACGAGCGGCCGTCGCGCACCACCAGGGACGGCGTCGCCCAGCGCGGCAGCTTGTGGCCCTGGGCCACCAGGGATTCGGGCACGATGCGGTACGACACCAATTCGTGGCGGGCGCCGGGGATTTCCAGCTCCATGCGCTCGACCGGGCCGATGCGGCGCGGCACCACCTGGCCCAGCCAACGGGCGACCGGCGCCAGCGTCCATCCCTGCACCGCCAGCGACACCAGCACCACCAGGAAGGCGACGTTGAAGAACAGCCGGCCGTTTTCCATGCCCGCCACCATGGGCAGCACCGCCAGCAGGATGGACACGGCGCCGCGCAAGCCGACCCAGGCGACGAAGGCGGTTTCGTTGCGGTTGGTGCGGAACGGCAGCAACCCCACCCACACCGCCAGCGGCCGGGCGACGAAGATCAGCACGGCGGCCACCGCCAGGGACGGCAAGATCAAAGGGATGAATTCCGACGGCGTCGCCAACAGCCCAAGGGTCAAGAACATGGCGATCTGCGCCAGCCACGAGGCGCCGTCCTGGAAGCGTCGCATGGTGTCAGGCGCCACCAAGGTGGAATTGCCGGCCACCAATCCGGCCACGTAGACCGCCAGGAAGCCCGAGCCACCGATGGCCGCGGTGCCGGCGAACAGCACCAGGGCCAGGGCCAGGGCGGCGATGGGCATCAACCCGCGTTCCAGCCCCAGTCGGTTGACCGCCTGGACGATCAGGGCGCCGCCAGCCAGCCCCAGCACGCCGCCGATGCCGAACTGGCGAGCCAATTCCAGGATCACGTAAAGGCCGAAGCCGGCATGGGTGGACCGATCGACGATGAATTGCAGCAACACCATGGTCAGGAAGATGGCCATGGGATCGTTGCTGCCCGATTCCACTTCCAGGATCGAGCGCACGCGGTCACGCACGGTGATGCCGCCCACCCGCAGCAGGAAGAACACCGCCGCCGCGTCGGTGGAAGCGACGATGGAGCCCAGAAGAAGGGCTTGCAGCCAATCCAGGCCCAGCAGGTAATGGCTGGGCACCGCCACCACCGCCGCGGTGATCACCACGCCGACGGTGGCCAGCGACAACGACGGCAGGGCGGCTTGGCGCACGCTTTTGTAGGGGGTGTGGAAGCCGGCGTCGAACAGCACCACGGCCAAGGCGATGGACCCCACCAGATAGGCGGTGCCGACGTCGTCGAAACCCAGGCCGCCGGGGCCGTCGGTGCCGGCCAGCAGGCCGATGCCCAGGAACACCAGCAGCAAGGGGGCGCCGACGCGATAGGACAACAGGCTGGAGAACACGCTGACCGAAACCAGCGCCGCCAGGACCAGGATCATCGCATTCAGGCTGTCGACCACGTCATCTCCTTGCGCTTCCAATCAATTGGTTTAAGGGGGCTGGGCGTGGTTGTCCAGTGATGGTAATGACTGTGCGCTTGCGCCAGAATGCATTCCCCCAAAACCTGCGGAGCCCCTTTCGTGCATCACGGCATCATCGTCGACGTCCTTGTCTTCCTGGCCATCGCGGTGCTGGTGTCGCCGCTGTGCCACCGGATCAAGGTCAGTCCGGTGCTGGGCTACCTGGTGGCCGGCTCGGTGGTGGGGCCGGCCGGACTGGAAGTGATTTCCGACAACGAAAGCACCCGGTCCCTGGCCGAACTGGGCATCGTCTTCCTGTTGTTCATGATCGGCCTGGAACTGTCGTGGGACCGCCTGCGGGTCATCCGCCACTTCATCTTCGGCCTGGGCAGTGCCCAGGTCCTGGGCTGCGGCTTGGCGGCCACATTGGTGTTGTCGGCCCTGGTGCCCACCTTGTCGCTGCCCGGCGCCATCGTGGTCGGACTGGCGCTCGCCTTTTCCTCGACCGCCTTCGTGCTGCAGATCTTGTCCGAGCGCGGAGCGCTGACCAGCCAGACCGGCCGTGTGGCGGTGGCGGTGCTGATCTTGCAGGATTTGGCGGTGGTGCCGTTGTTGGTGCTGATCCCCTTGTTGGGGGCCGGCGGCGGAATCTGGGACATGGCCTGGGGCATGGGAATCGCCATGACCAAGGCGGCGCTGGCCATGGTCACCATCTTCGTGGTGGCGCGTCTGGCGCTTCGGCCGCTGTTCCAGGCGGTGGCCGCCACCCGTTCGCCGGAAGTGTTCGTCGCCGCCGCCCTGTTCGCGGTGATCGGCACGTCGTTCGCCACCGAATCCGTCGGCTTGTCCCATTCCCTGGGCGCCTTCCTGGCCGGCGTGATGCTGGCCAGCACCGAGTTCCGCCATCAGGTGGAAGCCGACATCCTGCCCATCCGCGGCCTGTTGATGGGCTTGTTCTTCCTGACCGTGGGCATGACCGTCAATCCCGCCGAACTGGTGGCCGACCTGCCCACCACCGCCATCGGCGTCGGCCTGCTGCTGGGGATCAAGACCGTCATCCTGGCGGCCTTGGCCATGGCCTTCCGCTTCCCCTTGGGCACCGCCCTGCATTTGGGGCTGCTGCTGGCGCAGGGCGGCGAGTTCGCCTTCGTGGTGCTGGCCCGCGCCCAGCAGAACATGCTGCTGGGGCCGGTCACCGCCGAGTTGATCACCGGCGTCGTCGCCATCAGCATGGCGGCCACCCCGGTCCTGGCCATCTGCGGCGAATGGATCGCCCGCCGGCGTCAGCAGGCCACCTCGCGACCGGCCGAGCCCGACGACGAAACCAAGGATCTGGCCAACCACGTCATCGTCGCCGGTTGCGGCCGCGCCGGCCAGATCGTGCTGTCGGTGCTGCGCGACCAGAACATCCCCTTCGTCGCCATCGAGCGCGAGCCTTTGCTGGTCGAGACCCTGCGCAAGAACGGCCTGCCGGTCTATTTCGGCGACATCCGCAAGCTGGAAGTGCTGAAGGCGGTGGGCGGAGACCGTGCCCGCGCCGTGGTGTTGACCATCGACTCGGGGTCCAGCCGCGAGAAGCTGGTGCCGCGCCTGCACGAGTTGTTCCCCCATTTGCACATCCTGGTCCGCGCCCGCGACCGTCGTCAGGCCCGAGGGCTGGAACTGGGGGGCGCGGCGGCGGTGGTGCCGGAAATCCTGGAAGGCAGCCTGCAATTGTCCGGACAGGTGCTGCGCCATCTGGGCACCCCGGCCGAGGAAGTGAGCGTCTTGCTGGAAGAATACCGGCGCGACGACTACGCCAAGCTGGAACTGACCCGCGAGAGGGACTGAACCCTCAGCAGGCGGGGCCGATGCCGCGGGCCACCGCGTCCTGGAGTTGACGCGAACTGACCGGCTTGCGCAGCAGTGGAAAGCCGGTGGAAGCGGCGTCGCGCAGGGTCTCGATCGAGGTCTCTCCGGTCACCAGCAATCCCGGAATGTCATGGCCGAAAGCCTGACGCAGCAATTCGATGGCTTGGGTGCCGGTGTGGTCGTCGGACAAACGGTAATCGGCGACGATGAAGTCCGGGTTGCGGCGCAAGGCGACAAGTCGAGCCAAGGCGGAAGCGGCGCTGTCGGCACCGACGAATTCATAGCCCCAACCTTCGAACATCAATTCATAAGCACTCAGCACCATCGGCTCGTCCTCGATCACCACGATCAAAGGGGACTTGCTGGTATCATTGCTTGCCGCCACAGCCGCCATTCCTGAATCCTGCGCACACATCCCTACCACCCTTGGATAATGGCCGAATTCCAGAACCGCTCCCAGCCTACAATCGGTATGTTGTCTCCCCACCTTTAGAACACATACAAACATCCTATTCGAAACAGCTTCACCATACCGGTTGCCTTTGCGGCGGAAATTGGCTCTTACTTCACCATTGTCGGAAAAACGGGAGCCCGCCACTCCCCCCAGTCCATAGGCCCAGAATCTCCATGACCGATACCGTTCTGCCGCTTCCCGCCAACGCCAAGACCGAGGCGGACATCGACCCGACGCTGGATCTGGTCGAGGCCATCAACGCGTTGCGCAAGGAAAAGAACGCCATCATCCTGGCCCATTACTACCAGGAAGGCGAAATCCAGGACCTGGCCGATTTCGTCGGCGATTCCCTGGATTTGTCGCGCAAGGCGGCAGCCACCGACGCCGACATGATCGTGTTTTGCGGCGTGCGCTTCATGGGCGAAGTGGCCAAGATCCTGAGCCCCGGCAAGATCGTCGTCATCCCCGATTCCGAAGCCGGCTGTTCGCTGGAGGAATCCTGCCGGCCCGAGCCCTTCGCCGCCTTCCGCGCCAAGCACCCGGACCATGTGGCGGTCACCTACATCAACTGCTCGGCCGACATCAAGGCGCTGTCCGACGTCATCGTCACCTCGTCCAACGCCGAGGTGATCGTCAATTCCTTGCCCCAGGACAAGCCCATCCTGTTCGCCCCCGACCGTCACCTGGGCGCCTACATCGCCAAGAAGACCGGGCGCGACATGACGCTGTGGCCGGGAAGCTGCATCATCCACGAGCAGTTTTCCGAGAAGGAACTGGTCAAGCTGAAGACCCGCCATCCCAAGGCCCTGGTGGCCGCGCACCCGGAATGCCCGGAAACCGTGCTGCGCCACGCCGACTATATCGGCTCGACCAAGGGTATCCTGGATTACGTCGTCAAGACCGAGGCGGACGAGTTCATCATCGCCACCGAACCCCACATCATCCACCAGATGACCAAGGCGGCGCCGACCAAGACCTTCATCCCCGCCCCCTTCGCCGAAGGGGAATGCGCGTCCTGCGCCGACTGCCCGTTCATGGCCAAGAACACCCTGGAGAAGATCTATCTGGCCATGCTGAACGAAGGCCCCGCCCTTGCCGTACCGGAAGAATTGCGCACCCGGGCGCTGAAGCCGCTGGAACGCATGCTGGAACTGTCGGCCTCGGTGCCCATGGGGGGCTCGTCCAATGCCAAGTAAGCTGGACATGATCGACGCCCGCCGGGTCATCCTGGCGGCGCTGACCGAGGACGTGGGCGGCACCGACCTGGAAGGCGGCGACATCACCTCGTCTTCCGTCATCCCCGCCGATCTGCGCTTCAAGGGCGTCATGCAGGCCCGCCACGCCATGGTGGTGGCCGGCCTGCCGGTGGCCGCCGAGGCTTTCCACATGGTGATCCCCGAAGCCCGCTTCGCCGCCAAGGTCAGCGACGGCCAGAAGGTCGCCGCCGGCACCATCCTGGCCGAGATCGAAGGCCCGGCCCGCGGCCTGTTGACCGCCGAACGCACGGCGCTGAACCTGCTGCAATTGATGAGCGGCATCGCCACGGTGACCGCCCAGTACGCCGACAAGATCGCCGGCACCGGCTGCACGCTTTTGGACACCAGGAAGACCATTCCCGGCCTGCGCAAGCTGTCGAAATACGCGACGACCTGCGGCGGCGCCAAGAATCACCGCATGGGGCTTTATGACGGCGTGCTGATCAAGGACAACCATATCGCCGTGTGCGGCGGAATCGGCCCTGCGGTCAGGGCCGCCAAGGATGCCGGCCATCCCAACATCGAAGCCGAGTGCGATACCCTGGAGCAGGTGGCCGAGGCGGTGGAGGCCGGCGCCGACATCGTGCTGTTGGACAACATGGGGCCCGACATGCTGCGCCAAGCGGTCGCCCTGGTGGCCAAACGCTGCAAGACCGAGGCGTCCGGTGGCGTGACGCTGGACACCATCCGCGCCATCGCCGAGACCGGCGTCGACTTCGTGTCGGTGGGCCGCATCACCCAATCGGCCCCGGCCGTCGATATCGGCCTGGACTGGAGCTGACGGGGGGCGAACCATGTCCTATGACCTGTTGATCATCGGTTCGGGAGCTGCGGGTCTGACCCTGGCCCTGCGCGTCCTGGAATCCCGCCCCGGCACCCGCGTCGCCGTGCTGGCCAAGGGCCCGCTGTCGGAAGGCAGCACCATGTATGCCCAAGGCGGCATCGCCGCCGTGCTGGACGCCGCCGACACCACCGACGCCCATCTGGCCGACACCCTGAACGCCGGAGCCGGCTTGTGCAGCGCCGAAACCGTGCGCTTCGTCGTCGACAACGCCAAGCCGGCCATCCAATGGCTGATCGACAAGGGCGTTTTGTTCGACCGCGAAGGCACCGATTATCACCTGACCCGCGAAGGCGGCCATTCCCACCGCCGCGTCATCCATTCCGCCGACGCCACCGGAAGAGCGGTGCAGACCGCCCTGATGGAACGCATCGCCGAATCGGGCGCCGAATTGTTCGAACACCACATCGCCGTCGACCTGATCCGCGAACGCCTGGGTGGCGGCCGGCTGGGCCGCTGCGTCGGCGCCTACGCGCTTGACCGGGCCAGCGGCCGGGTGCGCACCTTCCCGGCCCGCGCCGTGGTGTTGGCCACCGGCGGCGCCGCCCGCGTCTATCTGTATTCGTCCAATCCCGACGGCTCCACCGGCGACGGCATCGCCATGGCCTGGCGGGCCGGCGCCCGGGTCGCCAACATGGAATTTTCCCAGTTCCACCCCACCTGCCTTTACCATCCCAAAGCCAAGACCTTCCTGGTCACCGAGGCGGTACGCGGCGAAGGCGGGCATCTGCTGCGCCCCGACGGCAGCCGCTTCATGGACGAATACGACCCGCGCGGCGAACTGGCGCCGCGCGACATCGTGGCGCGCGCCATCGACGACGTGATGAAGCGCCTGGGCTGTCCCAACGTCTATCTGGACATCAGCCACAAGCCGGCCGATTTCATCAAAAGCCATTTCCCCACCGTCTACGCCGAATGCCTGCAATATGGCATCGACATGACCAAGGAACCCATTCCGGTGGTGCCCGCCGCCCATTACACCTGCGGCGGCGTGCTGACCGACCTGGCCGGACGCACCGACGTCCCCAACCTTTACGCCATCGGCGAGGTGTCGTGCACCGGCCTGCACGGGGCCAACCGCATGGCGTCCAATTCGTTGCTGGAATGCCTGGTCTTCGGCGCCTCGGCCGCCGAGGACATCGCCACCAAGTTGGACAAGGTGGCGCCGCCGCCGGTGGTCGCCGCCTGGGACGAAAGCTGGGTGACCGATTCCGACGAGGAAGTGGTGGTCGCCCACAATTGGGACGAATTGCGCCGCTTCATGTGGGACTATGTGGGTATCGTGCGGTCCACCAAGCGACTGGAACGGGCCAAGCACCGCATCAAGCTGCTGCTGTCGGAAATCGCCGAATATTACGGCAGCTTCCGTGTCACCAACGACTTGCTGGAATTGCGCAACCTGGCCACCGTCGCCGATCTGATCGTGCGCTCGGCGCTGTCGCGCCGCGAAAGCCGGGGCCTGCACTACACCATCGACTACCCGGATCGCGATTCCATCGCCCCGGTA
>JAIWOG010000111.1 GCA_020217035.1 Magnetospirillum sp.
GCCGGCCACCACCACCTTGGAATCGCCGGCCAGCAGCGACTGCATGCCCAAGGCCACGGAACGCAGACCCGAGCCGCACACCTGGTTGATGGTCATGGCGGTGGATTCCACCGGCAGCCCGGCCTTCAGCGCCGCCTGACGAGCGGTGTTCATGCCGTTGCCGGCGGACAGGATGTGACCCATGATCACGTCGCTGACATCGGCGGCCGGAACGTTGGCGCGGGCCAGAACCTCGCGGATGACGATTTCGCCCAGCTGCGCAGCCTGGTAGCCGGAAAGCGAACCGCTGAACGAACCCACGGGGGTACGGGCGGCGGAGACGATAACGATATCGGTCATGACAGGCTGCTCCTTTGGATGGACACAATTGGTCGTTGCCAGGGTTATTTTTAAAATAATCTTCAAGTTTCATAGTACGGCTGCGCACCATCGCGCAACCGATTCATTGCAACAGGGAACGTTTCAGCCATCGGGCCAGGGGAGTGTAGACCTCGGTCCCGGCCCTGGCCGACAACAGCATACCCACATGCCCTCCGCGCACCATCATGGTTTTCGCACCCTTAATGGCTGCGGCCAAGGGGGCGGCGGAATCGGGCGGCACGATGCGGTCGCGTTCGGGAATGATGGCCAACGCCGGCAAGCGCAGCTGTGTCGGGTCGACAACGCGGCCGTCCACCTTCCAGCGCCCCCGATAGGTGTCGTTGTCGCCATACCAGCCGACCAGGCATTCCAGCGCCACCGGCCCGGCCAGTTCCACCCCGTCATTGGCCCAGTCTTCCAGGGCGACGAAGTCCCGGGCGCGGGCCGAACGGCGCTTCAGACGGGTGAAGGCGGCGAATTTCTTGGCGGTCAGGCCGGGGTCCAGCGAGGCGAACAACGCCTGCAGGATGTCCACCGGCATCGCCCCCACATTGTCCACCAGGGCGTTCAGGCTGGGCGACAAGGCCCTGAGCAACTTGCCATGGGCCTCGCGTCCGGCGTGGAAGTTCCACGGCGTCGCCAGCAGGGCCAACCCCTTGACGTCGTCCTGCCGGCGCAGCGCCAGCGCCAGCGCCAGGTCGCCCCCCATGCAATAGCCCACCAGCGCCGGCTTGGCCCCGGCGGTGGCGATCACCTGGTCGAGAACCTGATCCAGCCGTCCGGCGATGTAATCGGTCAAGGTGAAGCCGCGTTCCTGGGTCCCCGGCGCGTCCCAGTCCACCAGGAAGGGCGACAGCCCCCGCGCCGCCAAGGCCCGGGCCAACGAACGGCGCTGGCTGAGATCCAGGATGTAGGAACGGTTGATCAAGGACGGCACCAGCAGCACCGGCGGCCCGTCGCTGCCGGCCACGCGGTAATCCAGCAGGCGGGTGGTTCCCTGTCGCCATAAAACCGGAACCTCGGGGACCTGACGATGATGGTCGTGGCTGCGATAGCGCCCGACGCCGTCCAGCATCGCCTGGTGGCGTTTCAGCGATTCGGTGGCGATGGCCTGTTCAAACAGAGTCCACCCGTCGGGTCCGGCGGCGTCCAGGCTTGCCTTCAACTCCGCCGCCCGCGCCGCCAATTTGGGATTCCAGGGCAGCGACCCGTTCCTCCAAAGCGGCAAGGCGACGCGCGAGCCCGTCAGGGTCGAGACGTGAGCCAGAAGATGCAGCGGCAGCGGCCGCGGCCCCTGACGCGTCACGGGGGTCTCGGCTTGACTGGGGGCTCGCGCTGGGCGATGGGGCATCAGGAACCTGATCCTCGCTGGTGGCGGGATAAGCGCCGGCTTTCGCCGCGTGCACGAAAGCATTCGCCCCTTCGGTCATGGCGGCGATGCCACGGGCGAGCGCTTCGGCCAGCGCCGGTTCATTGGCCATGGCCGCCACCTGTTCCTGCCAAAGGTCAAGGTAACGACGCGCGAGCGAATTGAAGTCCGGCGGCGCTTCAGACATGGGGAAAGCATACTCCGGGGGGGCTGCTTTGACCAGCGCCACAAGGGCTGATCATATTGCAGTGCCGTGAAAAATCTCTTGCCATTCTGCGCATTTGCGAAAACTCTGGTAGCATAGAATGAAAATCCAACTGTGCCCCAACAGCGGAAGCGAAACCAAGATGTCCGAGACGAAAACCGCCGCCCAGGCCCCGATCACCATCAAGAAATACGCCAACCGTCGCCTGTACAACACCGCGACCTCCAGCTATGTGACGCTGGACCACTTGGCGCAGATGGTCAAGGACGGCACCGACTTCGTCGTCTACGACGCCAAGTCGGGCGAGGACATCACCCGTTCGGTGCTGACCCAGATCATCGTCGAAGAGGAATCCAAGGGTGGCCAGAACCTGCTGCCCATCGGCTTCCTGCGCCAGTTGATCGGCTTCTATGGCGATTCCCTGGGCGGGCTGGTGCCGCGCTACCTGGAACATTCCATGCAAAGCTTCGCCCACAACGAACAGCAGATGCGCCAGATGATGGAAAAGGCGCTGGACGGCCTGTTCCCCTTCAATCAAATGGAAGAAGTGGGCAAGCAGAACATGGCGTTCTTTGAAACGGCCATGAAGATGTTCACCCCCAACTTCTTCCAAGTGGGGGAAGACGGCCTGCCCAAGATGCCGGGCGCCCCCAGCATCGAAGAGATGCAGGCGCAGATGCTGGCCTTGCAGCAGCAGATATTGTCGCTGAACAAGAAAAAATAACCCGCTTCGGGGACCGGACTGAATTTCATCCCATTGCCCGCCGCTTGTCGGCGGGCTTATGCTGTGGGGTCGATCGTCCGTTGGCTGGAGCCCGTCCGTGGGGGACATGACCACATCCGCGCTGGATCCGCGTGTTGCGCCGTTGCAGATTCGGCCCAACGCCAGCGCGGCCGTGCGCCCCGCCGACCCCACCAAGGAACGCTTTCAGGTCGGCGAGCGCAATGTCGACAAACGCGACACCGCCACGGTTGAAGGCGAACAACCGCAAGCTTTCGCCATCGACGCCGACAACACTGACACGGCGCTTGCCCCCATTACCCAGCGCACAAATCGTGGCGGCCGTGGTCTTTTGGGGGCCTTCACCAGTTTTCTGGCCAAGATGTTCACCCAAGGCGACGCCGTCGCCGACAGCGCCGCTTCCACCCGCCTGAACGGCATCGGCGCCTATGGCCGCGCCAACGCGCAATCGCCCAGCGCCAATCCGTTCAGCGGTTCCACCAGCGACGTGCAATCCCCAGGCTTTCCCCGGCTGGCATCGGGTCGGGTGCTCGACCTGACAATCTAGGGCGCCCCTCCACGCCCCCCCCCTGGCCCGTCTTCTGCACGGGTCCATTGAACAAGCCGAAAGCGATAAATATCGGATATCCACACTGGTAATGCCACTCGCGGCACCGCATATATCTTGCGCCGATACTTGATCAAGACGTCGTCCCGACAACACGGACGACAGTGCGCCAAACCCCGATCCGGACTGTCGGCGATGCCGTCCTTTTCGATCTATCGCCCCGGGGTTGTTTTGGCAAACCCAATGATTAAACAAAATAAATATCAGCCGCTTCTATAAGCTTTCCAAGGTTTGTATCTATGTCGCCATAATCAACGCATCAACTATTGCCAGTTATCGTTTTTCATACTATGCACACAATCTAACTGAACTTCGTCCACACCATCGGACATTTGCGCCCCTCAACCACGGCAACGACATCAGCATCGCTCCATGACCGCAGAACAAACCACTAGTCCGGCCCGCCCGGTAAATCGCGCCAACGACACCGACCGTCATGTCGGGGCGCGCATTCGCGAACGCCGCATCATGTTGGGCCTGTCACAGCAACAGATGGCCGACCTGATCGGCGTCACCTATCAACAGGCCCACAAGTATGAACGCGGCATCAACCGCATTTCCGCCGGCCGCCTTTACGAGATCGCCCAGGTTCTTGGCGTTCCCGTCAGCTATTTCTTCGAGGGCTTGGACAACCAGCGCAGCACCGACCTGACCGCCCGTCAGCGCATGTGCCTGGAACTGGCCCGCAACTTCTCGTCCATCACCAACGAGAAGCACCAGGAAGCGCTGTCGCAGATGGCCCGCGCCCTGGCGGCGGAAGACTGAATTCAAGGAACCGTCGTTTTTAGCAGGGGGCGGCTTTCAGGCCGCCCTTTGCCGTTAAGACCCCTGCAACCGAGACAACGCCCAGCTTGCGGCACTCGCCACTTGCGTGTCTTCGTCGTCCACCAGGGCGCGGGCGAATGCCGCAAGCCCGCCATCACCACTATTGCCGATGGCGTACAGGACGTTGCGCAGCATCCGTTGCCGCCCCACCCGCTTGATGGGCGAGCCGGAGAACACCTGCCGGAAACCGGCATCGTCCAACCCGGCCAGGTCGGCCAGACGGGGGGCTTGCAACTCCATCCGGGGCAGGAAGTCGTCCTCGGCGGTGGCGGGGGCGAACTTGTTCCAGGGACAGGCCGCCATGCAATCGTCGCAGCCATAGACGCGATTACCCAAAAGCGGGCGCAGTTCCGGGTCGACCTCGTCCTTGTGCTCGATGGTCAAATAGGAAATGCAGCGTCGTGGCTCGATCCGCCCCTCGCCGTCCAGGGCTTGGGTGGGGCAAGCGTCGACGCAGGCCCGGCACGATCCGCAACGGTCGGGTTCGGACGGGTCGGGTTCCAGGTCCAGGCTGGTGTAGACTTCGCCCAGAAACAGCCACGAGCCGAAATGCCGCGACACCAGGTTGGTGTGCTTGCCGCGCCAGCCCAATCCTGATCGGGCGGCCAGCGGCTTTTCCGGCACCGGGGCGGTGTCGACGAACACCTTCAGGTCACCGCCCAGGTTTTCCACCATCCAGCGCCCCAGGGCCTTCAGGCGCTTCTTGACGGTGTCGTGGTAATCCTTGCCCCGGGCATAGACGCTGATGGTGGCGCGGTCGCCGTGGGCCAGGTTGTCCAGGGGCGGATAAGACGGAGCGTAATTCTGCCCCAGGACCACCACGCTGCGCACCTCGTCCCAAAGCGCCTGGGGATCGGCACGATGGTCCATGCGTTCGGCCAGCCAACCCATCTGGCCGTGCCGCCCTTCGGCCACATATTGATCAAGGGCGGCCCGCCAGGACGGGTCGGCGACAGCCGAGGCGAAGCCGACCGCGTCGAAGCCCAGTTCCAGGGCCTTGGCGCGAATCCGCTCTTTCATCCGGCTATCCCCGGCCGCGATAAGGGGGCACACCCTGGTCGGGCAGCCACAATCCGGCCGGTGGCGCCCCGGTCTGCCAGAACACGTCGATGGGAATGCCGCCGCGCGGATACCAATAGCCGCCGATGCGCAGCCAAATCGGCTTGGTGGCCTGGGCCACCCTTTTGCCGATGGTCACCGTGCAGGCTTCGTGGAAGGCGCCGTGGTTGCGGAACGAGCCCAGGAACAGCTTCAACGACTTGGATTCCACCAGGCTTTGATCGGGGGCGTAGTCGATGACCAGATGGGCGAAGTCGGGCTGGCCGGTGATCGGACACAGCGACGTGAATTCCGGGGCGACAAAGCGCACGCTGTACACTTCGCCGGGATGCGGGTTGGGCACCACTTCCAGCACCGCCTTGTCCGGATCGTCGGGCAAGCCGGCGGTTTGACCCAGTTGGGTCAGATGGGGATAATCGGCCATGACCTAGTTCCCGTTCATCTTCTTGATGGTGTTGGTGGTGCTTTGCCCGGCCACCAGCTCGGCCAGAACCACGGTGCCGCCCCAGCTGATGACATCGGCGGCGCCGACGACGGTTTCCACCGTATAGTCGGCACCCTTGACCAGCACGTCGGGGCGCAGGGTCTTGATCAGGTCCAGCGGCGTGTCCTCGCCGAAGATCACCACCATGTCGACCATGGACAACGACGCCAGCACGGTGGCGCGGGCCGCTTCCGACTGCACCGGCCGGGTCGGCCCCTTCAGCCGCGCCACCGAGGCGTCGGAATTCAGCCCGACGACCAGCCGGTCGCAGGCGCTTCGCGCCTGGGTCAACAGCGAGATATGGCCGGGATGCAGCAGGTCGAAGCAGCCATTGGTGAAGCCGACGCGTTCACCCTTGCGACGCCACACCTCGACCTGGTCGGCGGCGCCGTCCCACCCCAAGACCTTGGTCTCGCCAAGTGTCAGGTCGTCGTGATGCAGGGCGGCGACCACTTCCTCGGCATAGGCGACGGCGGTGCCCACCTTGGCCACCACGATGCCGGCGGCGACGTTGGCCAGGCGGGCGCCGTCCAGCAGCGAGATACCCGACGCCAAGGCGGCCGCCAGGGTGGCGACCACGGTGTCGCCGGCGCCGGACACGTCGAACACCTCGCGGGCCTCGGCCGGCAGATGATGGACCTGGCCCGAGGCGGTGACCAGGGTCATGCCGTCCTGCGAGCGGGTGGCCAGCACAGCCTCGATGCCGCAGGTGTTGATTAGGTGGTGACAGGCGGCGACGATGGCTTGGTCGCCGTCCACGTCCATGCCGGTGGCTTCGTGCAGTTCCTTGCGGTTGGGGGTCAGCACGGTGGCGCCGCGATAACGGCTGTAATCGGTGCCCTTGGGATCGACCACCACCGGTTTGCCATGGGCCTTGGCGGCGGCGATCAGCTCGGCGGGGACCGGCGGCGCCAGCACCCCCTTGCCGTAATCGGACAGCACCACGCAGCCGCAAGTCGCGACCAAGTCCTGGGCGCGACTCAACACCTGGCCGCGGCTGGCCTCGGACAATGGCTGGCTGGTTTCGCGGTCCGAGCGCAGCAATTGCTGGGAAGAGGCGAAGAAACGGGTCTTGATGGTGGTCTGGCGCTTGGCCTCGACCACCAGGCAGGGATCGATGCCGGCATGCTCGCCCAGCAGCCGGCCGATCTCGCGCCCCGGATCGTCGTCGCCGACCACCGCGACGAAAGTCGGGCTGGCGCCCAAGGCCACCAGGTTGCGAACCACGTTGCCGGCGCCGCCCAGCATGGCGGCCTCGCGTTCGATGCGCAGCACCGGGATGGGGGCCTCGGGCGAGATGCGCTCGACCGAGCCATAGATGAAGCGATCCAGCATGGCGTCGCCGACACACAGAACCGGCTTGTCCTTCAACCCGGCGACCCGTTCGACCAACGAAGAAAGTTCGGTCATGAAAAATTCCCGAAGATGATGACAGGGGGTCAGCTAACCCAAGGCTGACGGGGTTGCAAGAAAAATGGCTCAGGTATGCAGGAAGCGTCTTGTGCTTCCACGGAGCGCCAGGGCGGTCAGGATGCCCGAGTCATAGGCCAGGGTGTCGATTCCGATGCGGTTCGGCCGCACTTGCGGCTGCCGGTCCGGGGTATGGCCGTGCACCACCATGCGGCCATGCCAACGCGTGTCGTCCAGGAACTCGTGCCTGATCCACAACAAATCCGCCGGATGCTGGTTTTCCAGGGCGACCCCCGGCCTGATGCCGGCATGGACGAATAGATAGTCGCCGATTTCATGGCGCATCGGCAGGTGTTCAAGAAAGCGCCGGTGCGCCAGGGGCAGGTGGCGCCGCAAGTTCAACTGCACCTCGCCCATGTCGCCGCGCCAGTCGGCCAGGGCCGCGCCCCCCAGGTAAGAGCGCACGGTTTCCAGCCCGCCCCAAGGGAACCAGCGGCCACCGGTACTCGCATCGGCCAGGAAGTCCAGCATGGCTTCCTCGTGGTTGCCGCGCAGGCAGATCCATTCCGCCCCGGCCAAGGCCGGCGGCGGGCCGGCGGCCAGACGTTCGACCACCCCGTGGGAATCCGGGCCACGATCGACCATGTCGCCCAGGAACACCACCGACACACGCGAAGGCGTCGCCGCCGTCACGTCGTCGGCGATGGAAATAAGCAAACGATCAAGCAGATCCCGCCGCCCATGGATGTCGCCCACGGCGTAGACCGCCCAACCATCGGGCACCGAAGGATTGGCGACAAAAGCGCCACAATCGTTTTCTTCCTTCATTTCTGCCTAGGCCGACCTGTCTGGTCATTGTATTTTAAGCATTGGGAACTTAGCCTTGATGGCTGCCCGCATGTCAACGCGAGCGGCCGCCAAATCCGCCAGAATGGGGAAATGATGAACGCCACCGCGTTCGGTGACAAACCCAAAGAGATCGTCACGTCGGAGAATCTTCTCTACGACGCCGCCGAACGTGTGGGCCGCATCCGCGAGGGACGCCAGGCGCTGCACCTGCATTTGTCGCTGCTGCAGCCGGCCAACCGCGAAGAAGCCAAGATCCGCATCGCTTTCCGCATGTTCGAGACCATGGCCGACATGTTCCGCGGCCAGTTGTTCCTGTTGACCAACAGTGACATCGTGCTGATCTGCAAGGACGCCCGCCTGGCCGACTTGGACGCCATCGTCTACAAGTTGCGGGCGCTGTTTTCCAAGGACCCGCTGACCTATTCGGAAAGCGAGGACGGCGAGGACCGCTTCGTCACCTTCTACGATCTGGAAAGCGAATACGACCAGTTCTTCGCCACCTGCATCCGCCTGCTGAACGACGCCAAGAAGCGTATCGCCCAGTCGCGCAACGCGCCGCAAATCCAACCGCTGGACGCCCGCAACCTGACCAAGGTCCTGGAACGCATCGGCGCCACCGACATCGCCGGCGTGGTCCGTCGCCAACCCTGTGTCCGCTTCACCGAGAAACAGACCGCCGAGGTGGCGTTCCAGGAATTCTACATGTCCATCATGGACTTGCAGAAGGTGCTGGCGCCCGACGTCAACATCCTGGCCAACCGTTGGCTGTTCCAGCACCTGTCGCAAGTGCTGGACCTGCGGGTGCTGTCGGTCCTGCAAGACGCGGGCTTTCGCAAGCTGCCGGCGGCGTTTTCCCTGAACCTCAACATGGCCAACGTGGAAACCCAGGCTTTCCGCCAGTTCGAAGCCGCCATCCGCGGCAAGGCCGGGCTGGTGGTGGAATTCCAGTTGATCGACATCTTCAACAACCTGGACCATTTCTTCCGGGCGCGGGACTATTTGCGGAGCCGAGGCCACAAGACGGTGCTGGACGGCATGAGCCCCATCACCTTGCAGTTCATGGACGCCGAACGCTACGATTGCGACTTCGTCAAGCTGAACTGGAGTGGCGACATGGCCGACGACGTGGTGACGTCGGAACTGCACCATGCGCTGGGGCCTTATGGCTTCGACAAGGTCATCCTGGCCCGCTGCGACACCGAATCGGCCATCAGTTGGGGGCTGAACCAGGGCATCCAGCATTTCCAGGGGCGGTTCCTGGATTCCATGGTCGCCGCCGTCACCATGGCCCAGTGCGACAAGGCATCGGCCTGCACCCTGGCCCAATGCAACCAGCGCCACGGGGTGATTTCCGGCCGTCTCAGGGTGGAATGCGGCAACAACGACATGCTTGACCTGTTCCCGCCCCTTCGGGCCCTGCGCTAGGAAATACCACCATGCTGGGAAGCCCGACCGTCAACAAAGCCCGTGTCGCCAGCCAGGAACACCTGTTGCTGGACTACCTGAACCGTCTGGAACGTCACCGGTCCGAACGCCGCGCCGTGCATATCCATCTTTCAGGACTGGCCAAGCACAACCAGCGCGAACAACACCTGCGCATCGCCGCCGCCACCTTCGACAACCTGGTGAAGATGCTGCAGGCCCAGGCGTTCACCCTGGCCAACGCCGATCTGATGGTGGTCTACAAGGCGCAAGCCCAAGACGAGGTGGAATCCGCCATCGTCAAGCTGCGCTTCCTGTTTTCCGACGACCAACTGATCATCGACGACCCCCAGAAGGGCACGTTGTGCACCTGGTACGACCTGGAAAGCGAATATGACGTGCTGGTCGCCCTGGCCCAGAAGATGGTGGCCGAGGAACAGGCCCGGCGCCGCGCCGAACAGGAAAAAGCCGGCCTCGAGGCCCGCGCCCAGGCCAAGCCCAAGGGGGCGCCGTTCACCCCGGAACTGCTGGCCCGGGTCGAAGCCGGCCTGGGACAGGCCGATTTGTCCAACCTGATGCGCCGTCAGGCGGTGTGCGCCATCGTCGGCCAGGCCCCGCCGCAGCCGGTGTTCCACGAATTGTTCATCTCCATCGCCGATCTGCGCCAG
>JAIWOG010000112.1 GCA_020217035.1 Magnetospirillum sp.
ACGCTGATGCCCAACGTCAACGTCAATTCCAGCCCCTGGCTGTTCCAGCAATTGACCGAAACCCTGGATCGTCGCGTGCTGTCGCTGCTCAACAAGCACGACGACCGCACGCTGGAAGGCGACATCAGCATCAACCTGAACGTCTCGACCATCCTTTCCCCGGAATTCATGGTCTTCGACGACAACGTCAAGGCCGGCATGCGCGGCACCATCGTGCTGGAACTGCAAAAGGTCGACATCTTCGCCGATTTGGGCGCCTATCTGTTCGCCCGCGACTTCGCCCACGACCGTGGCTACCGCATCTGCGTCGACGGCCTGACCTATTCCATGCTGCCCTTCGTCGACCGCGAAAGGCTGGGGGCCGACTTGATCAAGCTGATCTGGGACCCAGCGCTGACCGAGGAAAAGGACCAGAAGACCGACGCGCTGCGCCGCATCGGCATCACCCGCATCATCCTGGCCCGCTGCGACACGCCGTCCGCCATCGAATACGGCCATTCGGTGGGCATCACCCTGTTCCAGGGGCGCCACGTCGAACAAACCTTGATGAGCGAAGCCCGCCGCCGGGGCATCGGTCGCGCCCGTCCGCGGGGCTGACAGGCCAGCGAAAACGGCCGCCAGCGCAAGCGGCGCTTAGCGGCCGTGTCGGCTTGGGCTGGGGGTCAGGACTTGTTGCCTTCCAGCAAGCCTTCGGAAATCTGCAAGTTGACGTTGATCAGCGCGTCGACGGTGGCGTCGGATGCGGCGTCGGCGCCGGCCAGCGTCTTTTCGGCGACGAAAGCGGCCAAACGCAGCAGGTTTTCCACCACCTGCGCCGAAGCGCGGCAGCCATCAGAGGTGATCAGGGTGCGCAGGGCGACCCAAACCGCCATGTTGGTTTCCAATGCCTCGGTCATCTTCGAACGGTCGGCCTTGGCCTGATCCAGCAGGATGGCGGCACGGGACAGGTGGAATGCCTGTTCCTCGATGGCGGACAGCGTAGTGGTGTCGGACATGGTTCCTCCTGCGAATGACGTCGGCGCCGCTGGGCGCACGCGCATACCCGGTGTTGCATCCTGGGTTTTGCCGGGGCTCGCTGCCATAGGCCGCACGCCCACTCCCCCCACCAAAAAACTTACTACCATTCGAATAAGGGCGCAATGGCCGCCCCCAACAGCTCTGGCCGCCTGGGGGGCTTCGTGGCAGCATGAGACAAGACTTTCCGCCCCCTTGCCGTGGACGCGACGAGATGACGTTTTTATTAACCGGTGCCGCCGGTTTCATTGGTTCGGCCCTGACCCGGCTGCTGGTCAGCCGCCAGGCCGGAAAGGTGGTGGCGCTTGACCGTCTGGGCTATGCGGCGAGTCTGGACGCCCTGCCGCCGATGGCGACGCCCCACGTCTTGGTGCAAGCCGACATCCGCGACGGCGCCGCCCTGGACGCCATCCTGGAACAACACCAGCCCCGCGCCATCATCCATCTGGCGGCGGAAACCCACGTTGACCGCTCCATCGACCATCCCGGCGACTTCGTCGAGCACAACATCGTCGGCACCTTCCAGTTGCTGGAAGCCGCTCGCCGCCATTGGCAGAAACAGGGCCGGCCGGACGGCTTCCGCTTCATCCATGTTTCCACCGACGAAGTGTTCGGCAGCCTGGACACGGACGCGCCGGCCTTCGGCCCGGACAGTCCCTATCGCCCCAATTCCCCCTATTCCGCCAGCAAGGCGGCGTCCGACCATCTGGCGCGGGCCTGGCACGCCACCTATGGGTTGCCGGTGACCGTCACCAATTGCAGCAACAATTACGGCCCCTGGCAGTTCCCGGAAAAGCTGATGCCGTTGATCATCCAAAAAGCCCTGGCCGGCCAGCCGCTGCCGGTTTACGGCGACGGCCACCAGCGCCGCGACTGGCTATACGTGGACGACCATGCCGCCGGCTTGCTGGCTGCTCTGGAACGCGGGCAGCCCGGCGCCACCTATCTGTTCGGCGGCGGCCAGGATTTGGCCAACATCGAGGTGGTGCACGCCTTGTGCGACGAATTGGATCGCCAGCACCCGTCTGCCCAGGGCAGCTATCGACGCCTGGTCAGCTTCGTGACCGACCGCCCCGGCCACGACCGCCGTTACGCCATCGATTCCACCGCCACCCGCGCCGCGCTGAATTGGTCCCCCCAGGTGGACTTCGCCCAAGGCGTCGCCCGCACCGTGCGCTGGTGCCTGGACAATCCATGCTGGGCCGGCCGCGATTATGCCGGCCAGCGACTGGGGCTGGGTTAAAACCGTTCGTCCGGGTCGGGGGCGCCCAGGCGGATGGGCTGGCTCAACAACTCGTCCGTGTCGGTGCTGCCGTCGCCGCGCAACGGGATGCAATCGACAAACTCGATGCGCCCCGGCACTTCGGCGGCGCCACGCCGGCGTCGCACCCAGGCTTGCAGGTCGCGGGCCAGATGCACGTCGCCGGCCCCGCCCGTGGGCACGATGAAAGCCTTCAGTCCACCCTCGACCTGGGGCACCACGCCGGCGGCGGAAACCCGCGAATGCCAGGTCAGCGCCGCTTCCACTTCCGCCAAGGCTACCGGCTGGCCGTCCACCATCACCGTGCCGGGCAGCAATTCCGGCGGTTCGGGCCAGATATAGCCGTCAAGGTCACGGTGCCCCGCCTGGGACGACGGCATCCAGCCATTGGGCAGCCGCCCCGGATGCCAGGACTCGCGGTTCCACCGCCCCAGGCAAGCCCCGGGGGCGTTGGGGGCCAAGGCCAAAAAACCGGCATCGCCGGCCCGCAGCACCCGCCCCGAGGAATCAACCGCTTCCACCGTCAACCCCGGAGCGGCCCGGCCGGGGGAACCGGGACGGCCTTCCATCACCTGGGCGTTGTTGGCCACCACGGCGCCGATTTCCAGGGTTCCCCAAATCTCGTTGGGAATGGTGCCGAACACCTTTTCCACCTTGTCCCGCAACGCCGCCGGCAACGGCGCCGGGCCGGTGCCCAGGACACGCGGCAGCGGGTGCGGACGGTTGGCGGCGGCGGTGGTCAGCTTTTCCAGCATGGTCGGGGGCATCCAGGCGACCCTGACGCCATGGCGGGCCATCAGCCCCAATTGCGCCTCGGCGTCCTGGGCGTGGGGACCGGCCACCACCGGCACCCCATGATGCCAAGCCGGCAACACCACCCACAGCAAGGCGGCATAGGTCATCCAATCGGCCGGGCTCCACAAGATGTCGCCGAATTGCGGAAAGAATCCCAGGCCGAACTCCACCGCCGGCAAATTGCCCAACAACGCCCCATGGCCATGCAGCAAGCCGCCGGGCTTGCCCATCGCATGTTCGGGATAGGTCAACAGCGCCGGGCTGTCCAAGGCGGTGACCACCGGGGTGAAGGCATCACCCGCCGCCTGCATCTCGGCCCACAGATCCAGGCCGCCGGCCGCCGCCTCGCCGACCACCAACATGGTTTCCACCATTGGCGCCCCGTCGCGGGCGGCACTGATCCGCGCCACCATGGTATCGCCCGCCACCACCGCCTTGGCCCCCGAATCGGCCAGACGCCAGGCCAGGGGTTCTTCCCCCAGGGACAGGGGCAAGGGCACCAGCACGGCCCCCATCTTCAACACCGCCAGCACGGTGGCCGCCGCTTCGACGGAAGGCGGCAACGCCACCGCCACCCGGTCGCCCATGCCGATTCCGCGCCCGGTCAGCACATTGGCCAGACGGTTGGACAACAGGCGCAACATCAGGAAGGTGTAGCGCTCGACGGCGCCATCGGCCGCTTCGACGATCAACGCCGTGCGATGGCCGTCGGCGCCGGCCATGGTCTGCCGGTCGCAGACGTCGAAGGCCATGTTGTAGCGGTCGGGCAGCCGCCAGCGGAAGGTGCGGCAAGCCTCTTCGTATGAGCGGGCGGTCTTCAGCATGCGAGGCAAACCATCATCGGAGCGGCATCAGCTCCTCGAACCAAAGATAGGTGTCGGCATCGTCCAGCACCACGCCGTCGAAACCGGAATCGATGATACCGACCAGGGTCTTGCCGACCAGTTCCTTCCATTTGGGGTCGTTCATGTCGGCGACCCAGGAACCAGGGTGGTCTTCGTCGGGGGCGAACAGGAAGGCGGGTTCGCCGGTGCGCCATTGCGGCTTCCAGTACCAGCGGGAATCATAGGCCTTGCCCAGGGACAGCACCGCGTAAACCGGCCGGCGCGAGCCCAGGTTCTTGTATTTCAGCTTCAGGACGTCGGCATAGGACAGGCCGTCCATGCCGCGATAGGCCACGTCCACCAGCAGCATGTCGAAATTGCTGCGTTCCATGGCCGCCACCCATTCCGACTTGCTGCCGAAGGTCTCGGAACTCAGCACCGGCAACCAGTTCCTGGCCTGGTTCAGGGTGGGGACCGGGTCGGGATTTTCCGCCCACGGCCGGGTCCTGGGAACACGGTTCAGGCGTTGGTCGTCGTCATAGGCATAGGTCAGCACCTTGTCGCGGGCAGCGTCACGGTAGGCGGCGTCGACCGCCTTGGCATCCTTGCAGCGTTCCAGCGACAAGATGCGGCGGCCGGCCTGGCTCAGGGTATCCACCGCATAAAGGACGCGGCGCTGACGTTCGACCTTGTCGGCCTGACGGCGCACTTCGGCGGCGCGGGCCTTTTCCACCTCGGGATCGATGCTGAACGGCCCCAAGGGTTCGGGCAGGGCCGGACGATGGATGCCCCGCGCCCGTTCCTCGGCCAGCACCTTGTCGAAGTCGCGGCGATCCTTGATGGCCTGGCTCAGGGGTTTGCCAAAGGCTTCCGGGCCGCAGTACAAATCGTCCAGAACCAACCCGTCGATGGCGTTGACATAGGGGCGGAAGGCTTGTCCCAGGGGGTGGCGCTTCTCGAAGAAGCGGCCATCGGGGTCTTGGACCTCGTCCCATTCGGCTTCCCGCTCGCCCTTGACCACCAATTCCACCCCGCCGCGCACCAGGACGGTGAAGTCGTTCTTGCGGCTCTTGGCGTAACGGGCCAACTCGATGATCACCTGACGCCACATCTCGCGGTGGTTGGGTACCGTTTCAGGCGGCGGGGCCTGCCAGTCGCGGGGCTTCTCCAGGGCATGAGCCGCCAGCGGGAAGGCCAGCAGCGCCGCCAAGGCGATCACCGAAAGGCGTTTCATGCCGCCATCTCCCTTACCAGTTCGGCCAAGGCCAGGGACGAGGTCAAACCCGGCGATTCGATACCGTACAGCGCCACCACCCCCGCCCCCCCATGCTGGGCCGGGCCGTGGACGACAAAGTCGGCCGCCGGCTCGGCGGGACCGCTGATCT
Organism: Magnetospirillum sp.; assembly: GCA_020217035.1. GTDB lineage: Bacteria > Pseudomonadota > Alphaproteobacteria > Rhodospirillales > Magnetospirillaceae > Magnetospirillum. The sequence continues at coordinate 5,280 of JAIWOG010000112.1, forward strand.
TGGGGCGGATGCCGGCATAGCCCGGTTCCAGGGCGCCATCGGGCAAACCCGGCCAATAGCGGCGGATGGCAGCATAGAATTGGTCGCCGCGACGCGGATCGACACTGTAATCCTCGGTCTCGACCCATTCCACGTCGGGGCCGAAACGGCCGCGCCCCGCCAGGTCCAAGGTGTAATGCACCCCCAAACCCGCCGCCACCGGCACCGGATAGACCAAGCGCGAGAACGGCATCTTGCCGGTCAGGGTGAAATAGTTGCCCTTGCACAGATAATCCTGCGGCACGTTGGCCAACCCCAAGGACCGGGCCAGGGCGCAGGAACGCAGACCCGCGGCCAGCACCACGGTTCTGGCCACTACATTCATCGGCTCGGCGCCGCCCACCCGCAGCGTAACCCCATCGTCACCGGCATGGCCGCCTAGCACCGGCGCCTGCAACGCCACCATGCCGCCATGGGCTTCCAGCGCCCCTTGCAGGGCCAGCATCAGGCCATGGACGTCGACGATGCCGGTGTCGGCGGAAAACAACGCCGCCTGACACGACAAATTGGGCTCCATCTCACGCGCCCGGGCGGCGGGGATGGCGGCGAGGCCGGTGACGCCGTTGGCTTGACCCTTGGCCAGGATGTCGGCCAGCTTGGCCTCTTCCGCGTCGTCGGTGGCGACGATCAGCTTGCCGCACATGGAAAACGACACGCCATGCTCGGCGGCGAAATCACGCAGCAGGCGGTTGCCGCGCACGCACAAACGCGCCTTCAGGCTGCCGGCCGGATAATACATGCCGGCATGGATGACTTCGGAATTGCGCGACGAGATGCCGCCGCCGATGGCGGTGTCGGCTTCCAACACCAGCACCTCGCGCCCGGCCAAGGCCAAGGCACGCGCCACCGCCAGGCCGACGACGCCGGCGCCGACGACCGCGCAATCAATCCGTTCCGTGCCGGCCTCCGTCAATCTCTTGTCCTTCTTGGGCTGGCCACCATCAACATGTCGCGAACCATAGCATCACAAGACAAGGGCGCAAAGTCTCTGGACGTTGCCGGGCGGCGTCGGCTTGGCTATTGTTCGCCCATGCGTGTCTCGCCCTCGGCCTGTCCCCATGATTGCCCTTCGGCCTGTCCCTTGGACGTGGTCGTGGACGACGACGGCCGTGTCGGACGCCTGCACGGCGCCGCCATGCCCTATACCGAGGGGGTGATCTGCGCCAAGGTCGCCCGCTATGGCGAGCGCGTCCACCACCCCGACCGCATCCTGGCGCCGTTGCGCCGGGTGGGCGACAAAGGCGACGGCCGCTTCGCCGCCATTTCCTGGGACGAAGCCCTGGACGAGATCGCCCACCGCTTCGCCGAAGCCGCTGAGAAGTGGGGGGCGGAAAGCGTCTGGCCCTATTTCTACGCCGGCACCATGGGGTTGGTGCAGATGGGGGCCGCCAACCGCCTGCGCCGCGCCATGGGTTATTCCGGCCAGCAAAAGACCATCTGCGCCGCCATCGCCGGGGCCGGCTGGCTGGCCGGCAACGGCGCCAAGCACAGCGTCGACACCCGCGAGATGGCGGAAAGCCAGTTGATCGTCATCTGGGGCGCCAATCCGGCTGCCACCCAGGTGCACGTCATGGGACTGGCGGCCAAGGCCCGCAAGGCCCACGGCGCCAAGCTGGTGGTGGTCGACCCCTACCGCACGCCCACCGCCGAAAAAGCCGACCTGCATCTGATGCCGCGCCCCGGCACCGACGCCGCCTTGGCCTGCGCGGTGATGCATGTGCTGTTCCGCGACGACCTGGTGGACCACGCCTATCTGGACAAATACGCCCAAGGCACCGACGCCCTGCGCCAGCACGTGGCCAGCCGCGATCCAGAATGGGCCGCGACCATCACCGGCCTCAGCGTCCCGCAGATCGAGGACTTCGCCCGCCTTTACGGCACCACCCAACGCAGCCTGATCCGGGTGGGATACGGCATGAGCCGGTCACGCAACGGCGCCGTCAACGTCCATGCGGTGTCGTGCCTGCCGGTGCTGACCGGGGCTTGGCGGCATCGCGGCGGCGGCGCCACCCAAAGCCTGTCGGCGGGGTTCGCGCTGGACCGCACGCTGATGGACGCGCTCGACCTGCCGGAACCGCAGGTCCGGCAACTGGACATGAGCCGCATCGGCGCCATCCTGACCGGCGAGGCCGATGCCCTGCGCCATGGCCCGCCGGTCATGGCCATGCTGGTGCAAAGCACCAACCCGGCCAGCGTCGCCCCTGAAACCACCAAGGTGTGGCAGGGTCTGGCGCGGCCAGACCTGTTCGTCGCCGTGCACGAACAGGTGATGACCCAGACCGCCCGCTTCGCCGACCTGGTGCTGCCGGCCACCACCTTCCTTGAACACGCGGATCTTTACACGTCCTATGGTCACACCTTCCTGCAAGCGGCCAAACCGGTGATCGCGCCGCTGGGGCAGGCGCGCTCCAACCATTGGGTGGTCGCCCAACTGGCCCGGCGCCTGGGCGCCCGCCATGCCAGTTTCGACATGGACGAGTGGGCAATGATCGATTCCTGCCTGCGGGCCAGTTCCCTGCCCGGCGCCGACGACGTGCACGCGGCACGCTGGGTGGACTGCACGCCGCCCTTCGAGAAGTCCCATTACCTGGACGGCTTCGGCCATGGCGGCCGGTTCCGCTTTGCCGCCGATTGGACGGCGATCGGCCCCGACCATGCCGGGCTGCCGTCACTGCCCGACCACCTGGACAACATCGAACGCGCCGACACCGAGCATCCGTTCCGGCTGATCACCCCGCCGTCACGGCATTTCCTGAATTCCAGCTTCACCGAGACCGCCACCTCGCGCCGGCTGGCGGCACGGCCCACCGCCTTGCTGCACCAAGACGACGCGGCGCCGTTGAAGATCGCCACCGGCGACCTGATCCGTCTGGGGAACCGGCGAGGATCGGTGCTGGTGCACGCGTCGTTGACCGACGGCATCGCCCGTGGGGTGGTGGCGGTGGAAGGAATCTGGCCAAACGAATGTTTCGTGGGCGGAATCGGCGTCAACGCCCTGGTGGGTGGCGATCCGGTTCCGCCTGCCGGCGGCGCCGCCTTCCACGACAGCGCCGTCTGGATCAAACCCGCGTTCTTGGGGGAAAGCGCATGAGCAAACGGGCCCACGTCATCGTCGTCGGCAACGAAAAGGGCGGCACCGGCAAGTCCACCGTCTCGATGCATCTGATCGTCAGCCTGCTGAACCGCGGCCTCAGCGTCGGCTCCATCGACCTGGACGCCCGCCAGGCGACCCTGACCCGCTATGTGCAGAACCGCCAGAACCGCAAGGATGCCGCACATTTGGGCCTGAAAGTGCCCAACCACGTGGCAGTGCCGCCCACCACCGACCGCGAGGCCGACGAACGCCGCCTGCTGGAAACCTTCGGACATCTGACGGCGCTGCACGACGTCGTCGTCATCGACACCCCCGGTTCCGACCATTATCTGTCGCGTCTGGGCCATTCCTTCGCCCAAACCCTGATCACGCCCTTGAACGATTCCCTGGTCGACCTGGACGTGCTGGCCCGGGTCGAGCCGGAAACCATGAGGATCGTGCGGCCCAGCCATTACGCCGAAATGGTCTGGGACACCAAGAAGACCCGCGCCCTGCGCGGCGAAAAGGCGGTGGTGGACTGGATCGTTCTGCGCAACCGCCTGGCCCATCTGGACGCCCGCAACAAGCAGGTGATGGAAAAGCTGCTTGTCGACCTGGCCAAACGCATCGGCTTTCGCACCGCGCCGGGATTGGGCGAGCGCGTCATCTATCGCTCGCTGTTCCTGGAAGGGCTGACCCTGCTGGATCTTCGCCACGGCATTCCCGGCTTCGACCTGAACATGAGCAATGTCGCCGCCCGCCAGGAATTGCGGGCGCTGGTGGAATCCATCGGCCTGGACGGATTGGGCAGCGAACCGGCGGAGGACTGACCCTCCGCCTTTTGCACATCAATGCTTGGCGAGATGGTGTTCACCATCCAAGGCCGGTTGCTGGATGATGATGCCGTACCAGCCCATGCCGGCATAGGTTTCATAGCCGGGCGTCACCGAGAACCCCACCACGTTGCCGACCTCGTCCACATAGGCCCCCATGGGGTTGCCGGCGGTGCGCAGGCGGACCATGTCCTTCAGCACGCCGACGCCATCGGACGCCGCCAGCACCTTCATGGCACGATCCACCAGCAGACAGCGGGTCCGGGCCTTTTCCTCGGGCTGCAAGCGCACGCCCTTGACCACCGAATCGGCCTGGGGCTGCCAGTCGAAGAAGATTCCCAGCACCCCCAAGGGGGCGCCCTCGGCCTCGCCGCCTTCGCGGATGGCGGTGGCGTAGGTGGCGACCAAGGCGTTGTCCAAGGCTGGGTTGACGGTGATGTCGGCCATGGAATAATCGTTGCCGGTGGCTGTCGCCATGGCGTCCACGAACCAGCTTTCCCGCGACACATCGGTGCCGACCACCCCCGGATAGCGCCCGGGGCGGCCGTTGGCCACCACCCGGCCGTTGGCATCGGCGACCCACAAATCCAGGTAGACGGTATAGGAATCCAGGATCACCCCCAGGCGCCGCGACGCATAGGCGGCGCTTTCCGGGCTGGCATGGGCCAGGCAGTCGACCATGGCCGAATCGGTGGCCCACCAGCGCACGTCGCAAGACCGTTCGTACAGGTTGCGGTCGATGATCTCGATCATGTTCAGCGCCAAATCCGCCAGGC
>JAIWOG010000113.1 GCA_020217035.1 Magnetospirillum sp.
GCGAGCCGCGCAACTGGCCGATCAGGGTTTCGCCCAGGCTCATCAGGTCGCGGATGGTGCTGGACAGTTCGCCTTCCAGCGACTGGGTGATGGAATCGATGCTTTGCGAGACGTTCTTCACTTCGTTGGCCACCACCGCGAATCCCTTTCCGGCTTCGCCGGCGCGGGTGGCTTCGATCAGGGCGTTCAGGGACAGGATGCGGGTGGTGCCGGTGACCTTCTTGATGGCCTGGATTTTGTTGTTGGCCACGTCGTGGACGGCGCGGGTCAATTCAAGGATACGTTCCGGTTCCGACATGCTACCCCCCTATGAACATTTTTTGTGCACAAACCCCTCTGCGGTCCAATTTATAGGCAATGTATTTATGTTTCAATAATGCGTCGCAGCTTGGATCGCATTATCTGGCGGAAAAACAAAAAGGGCCCCGCCGAAGCGGGACCCTTTTTTCGGGAAGCGACACCCTTGGAAAGGCGCCTCAATCCTCGCGATGCGTGCGCTCCATGCGCTCGTGGCGCTCCTGCGCCTCGATGGACAGCGTGGCGATGGGACGGGCTTCCAGGCGACGGATGGTGATGGGCTCGCCGGTTTCCTCGCAATAACCATAGGACCCGTCATGAATGCGTTCGATGGCAGCGTCGATCTTGGCGATCAACTTGCGTTCGCGGTCGCGGGTCCGCAGTTCCAGCGCCCGGTCGGTCTCGGCCGAGGCGCGGTCGGCGATGTCGGGTTCCTGCAACCCGCCTTCCTGCAGGTGGGCCAGGGTTTCGTCGGATTCGCGCAGCAATTCAGAACGCCAGGCGAGCAGTTTTTGGCGAAAATATTCCTTCATGTTCTCGTTCATGAAGGGCTCGTCCTCGGACGGGCGGTAATCCGGCGGCAGCGTGACGGTCATCCAATCCCCCGATTTGCTGTCGGTTCGATCAAGTCGGCCCGCAATATATGGTGTGACCCACCCTATCGCAAGCGCGGATGTTCGTCGCACGTTCAGGGATGGGAAAGAAATGCGTCAGCGGCCACGGCTGAGCTTGGCGATTTCCACTTCCGCCCGCAGCTCGATCTCGTCCAAAAGCGCCGCCAGACGCGGGTCGGGGCAGACCTCCTTGCGGGATCGCACCATCTCGGCCAACTGCACCAGCTTGGATTCGGGAACCGTGCCCAACAGCAAGCCGTGACGCAGTTCTTCCAGCTTGTCCAGGATGTCCTCGGCGTGACGGATGTGGCGCTGACGGGCCTCGCGGTCGGCGGAATCCCCCACCGCTTGGGCGATCAGCAACGCGTCGACCGCGCCGATGGCGGCGGGCGTGTCGGCGGCGTGGACATCCTCCATGGTCTCCATGGCGTCGACCAAGGCTTGCTTGAATTCGTTTTTCTTGCCGTCGGACTTGCCGACGCGGCGGGCACCCCCGGACGCGGCGGCCCCCGATCCGACCCCGGAAACCTTCATGGAACCCCGATGGCTGTGGGTTGGTCAGACTTCGCCACAGTGTAACCGGCCCAGGCTTCGGACGAAAGCCGCTATTTCTGCCGGGCGAACCGGGAAGAAGCGGCAATTATTGCCGGTCGGCGCCGGGCAAGGTCACGCCAAAATCACAGCAAGCCATTGAATTAATTACACTTCATCGGCTGGCACAGGCTTCGCATGGATGACGACGCATTATTCCGTCGCCTGCTGCCCTGTCGAGGACGCCATGTTCCGCAAAGCCAAAGCCAAAGTCGCCAACTCATCCGCCATCCGGGCCTTCGCCCTGGCGGCGGGTCTTGTCGCCGCGACCCTGCTGGCCATGCCGCCGGTCGCCCATGGGGCGTCACGCATCAAGGACATCGCCGATTTCGAAGGCGTGCGCGACAACCTTTTGGTCGGCTACGGCCTGGTGGTCGGCCTGAACGGCACCGGCGACGACTTGACCAACGCGCCCTTCACCAAGGAATCGCTGGTCGCCATGCTGGAGCGCCTGGGCGTCAACATCCGCGAACAGGGCGGCACCATCGCCACTGTCAAGCCCAAGAACGTGGCCGCCGTCATGGTCACCGCCACCCTGCCGCCCTTCGCCCGCCAGGGCACCCGCGTCGATATCGCCGTGTCCGCCATGGGCGACGCCAAGTCGCTGGAAGGCGGCACGCTGCTGGTCACCCCGCTGGTCGGCGCCGACGGCGAGATTTACGCCGTGGCGCAAGGCGGCCTGGCCGGTGTCGGCTTCACCGCTTCGGGTGGCGGCACCTCGGGGGCGCAGACCTCGGTGCGCAAGGGCATCCCCACCACCGGCAAGATCGCCAACGGCGCCATCGTCGAACGCGAGCTGCCTTTCGAGATGGCGCATCTGGAAACGGTGAAGCTGTCGCTTCGCAACCCCGACTTCACCACCGCCAACCGCACCGCCCAAGCGGTCAACGCCTATCTGGGCGGCGCCGTGGCCCGCCCCATCGATCCCAGCACCGTGCAGATCACCGTGCCTGGCGACTATCGCGGCAACGTGGTCGGCCTGTTGACCGACATCGAGCAGTTGAAGGTCGAGCCCGACCAGGTGGCCAAGATCGTCATCGACGACGCCACCGGCACCATCGTCATGGGCGAGAACGTGCGCATCAGCACCGTCGCCGTGGCCCAAGGCCAGCTGACCGTGCGCATCACCGAGACGCCGCAGGTGTCGCAGCCCTCGCCGTTCTCGAGCACCGGCGACACCACCGTGGTCGATCGCACCGATATCGAGATCGACGAAGGCCAGGGCAAGAAGCTGACCGTCGTTCCCCATGGCGTCACCTTGCAGGACTTGGTGGCCGGACTGAACGCCCTGGGCATCAGCCCGCGCGAATTGATCGCCATCTTGCAGACCATCAAGGCGGCCGGCGCCATCCAAGCCGACATCGAGGTGATGTGATGAACGTCGACACCACCTCGGCGCAATTGGCGGTCAGTGCACCTGCCGCCGTCAACGCCCACGCCGCCAGCGCCCAGCAGGCCCAGGCGGTCGGCAAGCAATTCGAAACCATGTTCGTCAGCCAGATGCTGCAACATATGTTCGAGGGCATCAAAACCGAGGAAGGCCCCTTTGGCGGCGGCCATGCCGAGGCCATGTTCCGCCCCATGTTGCTGGAAGAATATGCGAAGATGATCACCAATCGCCCCGGTGGCATCGGCCTGGCCGACCAGGTCACCCGGACGCTGTTGCAGAACCAGGAGGTTTGACGATGACCGAGACCGCCACCTTGAACATCGACGACATCGTCTGGGCCTGCACCAACCTGTGCGAGCTGCTGGAATTCGAAAACGACGCGCTGAAGCAGCACGATTCGCGCACCGTGCGCGAACTGGCGGAAAACAAGGCAGCACTGGCCCGCATCTACGAAAGCGCCATCATCCCGCTGGCCGAGAACCCGTCCTTGGCCGACGCGCTGGAGCCGGAACAAAAGGAAGAGCTGACCGCCCTGGGCCATCGCCTGAAGGCTTTGGTGGAAGAAAACGCCCGGCGCCTGAAAGCCGAGATCGACGCCACCCAGATGCTGATGGACGCCATGGTAGCCGCGGTGAAAAGCAACACCACCAACACCGTGACCTATGGCCCGGCGGGCCAGTTCGGCGCCGCCCCCACCGGCGAGCAGAACTCGCTGGCCTTCAACCAGACCCTGTGACCGGAGCGCCATCATGGCCCTGACCCTTGGACTCAACACAGCGCTTTCCGGACTGCTGACCAGCCAGCGGGCGCTGGACACCATCGCCCAGAACGTCACCAACGTGAACACGCCCGGCTACGTCCGCAAGGTGATGAACCAGGAAAGCCGCGTGCTCAACGGCAACGGCGCCGGCGTGCAGGTGGGCTCGATCAGCCGCATGGTCAACGAGGGCCTGCTGAAGGACATCCGCAAGCAAAGCGCCAACCTGGGCAAGCTTGAGGTGGAAAACAGCTATTACCCGCGCATCGACGATTTGTTCGGCAACGTCGCCGACAATTCGTCCATCGCCCACAAGATGAACGACCTTTACGAAGCGTTCGAATTGCTGGGCACCCAGGTGAACAAGCCGTCGGTGCAATGGTCCACCGTGCAGGCGGGTCAGGACGTGGCCGACCTTCTGGGGCGCATGACCGACCAGTTGCAGTCGCTGCGACTGGAAGCCGACCGCGAGATCGAATACACCGTCCGCCTGATCAACGACAAGCTGACCGACATCCACGACCTGAACCAGAAGATCGTCAAGAACTCGGCGGTGGCCACCGGCACCACCGACCTGGAAGACAAGCGCGACAAGGCGATGACCGACCTGTCGCAATTGATCGACATCCAGTACTACAAGCGCCAAGACAACTCGATGATCGTCTACACCACCTCGGGCGAGATGTTGGTGGACAACCAGGACCAGCCGCTTTCCTATACCGCCAACTCGCAGATCGACACCTGGATGACCGCCGCCGGCGGCCAGTTCAACAAGATCTCGGTGGAAGGCGGAACCGACGATCTGGGGTCGCTGGTCACCGGCGGCAAGCTGAAGGCGCTGCTGGACATCCGCGACAAGACGGTCACCGACCTGCAATCGTCCCTGGACGAAATGGCCCAGACCATGGCCGAGGAAGTGAACAAGGCCCATAATCGCGGCACCTCGTTCCCCAATCCGTCCTATCGCTATGAAGGCACCCGGACCTTCGCCAAGCAGGGCAACATCGTCCCCAACGCCGCCGACACCACTTTGGACATCTATTTCGGCGCCACCACCATCTCGCCGGCGACCACCGCCATCGCCGCCAACGCCACCAATCCGTGGCAATCAACCTTCACTTCCGCCGCCGGCACCTATTCGGCGCTGTCGGCCGGCGACACCTTCTCGGTATCCGGCGCCGAGGACACCGCCAACAACGGCACCTACAAGGTGGTCAGCGTCGCCGGCGGCGGCGCCAGCGTCACCGTGGAAAAGGTCAACCCGCACCAGACCATCCAATTGTCGGGGACCGAGGACGTGGTCATCGCGGTGTTCGGAAGTGACGGCAAGGAATTGCAGCAAACCACGCTGAACACCATCATGCAGACCAATTTTTCCGGTTCCTACACCGCCGCCACGGTGGGAACCGGACGGTCGCTGTCGGATTTCGGCGCCAAGGGCAGCCGCGACCAATGGAGCATCAACGAAGTCAGCGCCCACGTGGAAGCCTGGCTCAGCGCCCAGGGCTACACCAGTGCCAGCGTCAATCTGGACAGCGACGGCAAGATGGTGATGGACTTGGGCGTCTCCGACAAGTCGTTGGTGTTCCGCGACCAGGCGACCAGCACCGACGGCGCCGACGCCACCGACGCCACCATCCAGTTCGACGTGGACGGCGACGGCGCCGTCGATCAGACCATCAAGGGTTTCGCCAATTTCTTCGGCCTGAACGACTTCTTCGTCAACACCAACCAGAATTCGATCCAGGATTCGGACATCGTCGCCAGCACCTTCAAGACCAATGTCGGCCGCGACCTGAAGATTCTGGACGAATCGGGCCAGTTGGGACCGACCATCTCGATCCCCGCCAACTCGTCCCTGGAAAAAATTGCCGAGTACATCAACCGCTTCAGCCGCACCACCGATTCGACGCTGCTGAGCCAAGCGCAGACCAGCTTCACCCTGACCAGCGCCGCCACCATCACCGTGTCCAACGGGTCGAGCACGGCGGCCAGCACCACCGTCGGCCCCGGCGCGGTGACCTTGGAAGAGATCGCCGGCAAGCTGACCCAAGGCTCGGTGGTGGCCACCGTGGTGCAGGACGGCGCCGGCTACCGCCTGCGCCTGCACAGCACCCAGGGCCACGAGCTGACGGTTTCCTTCTCGGGCGGCGCCACCAGCACCGGCACGCTGGAAACCGCCCTGAACATGGAAAAGATGCAATTGGTCAGCGCCGCCGTGGTTCCCGAAGGGGCGGGTCAGCGCCTGCGTCTGGTCCAGGCCGAGAACAAGGAATTGTTCCTGTCCTCGACACTGGACGTCAACAGCAACAACCTGCTGACCGACTTGGGAATGAAGCCGGCCGCCACCCGCACCGCCGGCAACCTGACGGTGCGCGACGACCTGCTGGCCGGCCCGGAAAAGTTGGGCCGCGGCCAAATGCAGTGGAACGCCGACGTGGCCGGCTATTATGTCTCGGAAGGCGACAACACCGCCGCCCTGGCCATCGCCGACGCCATGAACGCCAAGCGGGCGATGAGCAGCGCCGGCGGCCTTTACAGCGGCAATTACAACCTGTCCGAATACGCCGCTGCCGCCATTTCCCTGGTGGCCAACGACGCCGGACATTCCGCCAGCCAGTTGGAATACCAAAAGGCGCTGAACGAATCCCTGGACTTCCAGAACACCTCGTTCAGCGGCGTCAACCTGGACGAAGAGGTGTCGTCCATGATTGACTATCAGCAAGCGTACTCGGCCACGGCCAAGGTGATTACCGTTCTCCAGGAAATGCTGGAAACGCTCACCAACATGATTAACTGACGGAGGGTGCCATGACCCGCGTTGCCACTTATGGCTCCAACCAGCTGTACCTGTCGCGCATCACCGCGCTGAACGAGCGTATCAACAAGCTGACCACCCAGGTCGTCACCGAGAAGAAGTCGCCCAACTACACCGGCATCGCCGCCGACAGCAACCGGCTGATCAATTTCGAGAACGAAAAGGCCCGGTCGGAAGCCTTCATCAAGAACAACGACTCGATCCAGACCACCATCAACCTGGCCAGCGTGTCGCTGACAGCGGTGGAAAGCACCATGAAGACCTTCCGCGACCGCCTGGATAACTTCCGCACCAACAAGAACCGTACCCAGCAAGACGTCGAGGCGATCCAGAACCTGGCCTTCCAGTCGATGATCGACATGCAGTCCTACCTGTCCAGCACGGCCGACGGCAAGTATCTGTTCTCGGGCGGTCTGGTATCGCAGGAACCGGTGCAGTTGCCGGCGTCCACCCGTTCGGGCTTCACCGACATCTATGACGGCTTTTCCGTCACCTATCCCACCACCCGCGACGCCCACATGCTGGAAACGGCGACCAAGACCGCCACCACCGGCAACCTGACCTTCAACGCCGCCACCGGCACCATCACCGCCGCCAATGCCGGCACCCTGGCCGACTTCCCGGTGGGAACCCGGATCACCGCGTCGGGGGCCTCGGCGTCCAACAACCAGACCTACACCGTGGTGGCCAACACCGGCACCCAGATCAAGGTGTCGCGCCTGACCACCGAGGGCCCGACGGCGGCCACCATCAGCTATTACAACACCGGGGACGAAGCCCACGTCCAGACCCTGAACGGCAATTTGACCTTCACCCCGGGCACCGACACCATCCAGGTGTCTTCCGCCACCGGCTTTTCCGTGGGCCAGGTGTTCAGCGTCGCCGGCACCACCAGCAACGACGGCAGCTACAAGGTCAGTTCCATCACCGCCGGCCCGCCCGACACCATCACCGTGGAAAGCGTCAAGGTGGGCGCCACCGAAACCGTCGCCGCCACCCTGACCGCCGAATCCTGGTACAAGGGCGACAACATTTCCATCGAACAACGCATCGACCAGGACCGCACGGTGTCGGTGGGCATCTTCGCGTCCGACCCCGCCTTCGAAAAGGCGTTCCGCGCCATGGGCTTGATCGCCCAGGGGCAGTACGGCACCGCCGGCGGCCTGGAAAACAACCTGGATCGCGTGGACGACGCCCTGTACCTGATCCGCGACGCCATGTTGCATCCGGCCGGCAACGTCGCCCCCTTCGGTAGCGAGGAAGCCAGCGACCTGGAATCGGTGCTGTCGCAACTGGGCACCACGCAAAGCCTGATCAACACCAAGAGCGAAAAGCACAAATCCTATATCAGCTTCTTGGACGACCGCATCATCGCCATGGAAAACGTCGACAAGAACGAAGCCATCACCTTGCTGCTGGACGACCAGCGAGCCCTGGAGGCCGGCTACCAGACCCTGGCCAAGGTGCGCGAAATGTCGCTGATCAACTTCCTGCAATAGGCGGGTCGGGCAGGTCGAACAACGGCCGCAACTCCAACAGCGCGTCGTCGATCACCCAGGGCACCGCCTGGGCGAAGGTGTCCAGGATGACGATGGCGTTGACCACCACGTCCTTCTTGAAGGCGGCGCGGATGCGGTCGGCCATGGTCAGGTTGACGTCGGCCACCGCCGCGTAGCGCGCCTGCAACCCGGCCACCCCCACCAGCTTGTCGCCCTGGCCGCCCGCCCGCAGGTATTCTCCCAGCAGATGGATGGACAAAGCCCGGAACAAGGTTTCCTGTTCGCTGGCGAAGGGCAGGTGAAAACGGGCCATGGGCCGGAAGAAATCCAGATGCGGGCAGCCCGAGGTGGCGCCCACCAATCCCAGGATCGAGGCCATGGCGGCCTGCAAGGGTTGTTTCGAGATGATGCGGCGGGAACCAGCCTGCACCTCGACCTCGGCGACCTCATAGGAATAAAAGCGGTCGAATTCGTGCACGAACCCCGCCAAGGCCCGCGCCAGGGGACAGTGCGGATGGGTTCGCTTGTCCAACGGACAATGTGGGCAAATGTGGAAATCCAGCGCCGTCCAGGCTTCGACTCCCTGGATTGCTGGCGGGCGCAGCAGGAAGGTCTGGTCGTCGAATTCCAACACCACGCTTTCGTGGACACCATCGGGAAGGTGGAAGGTGTAACGTATTTCGGCCATTCCCTGCTCCGGCTTGCCAAATCCTCCCGACCGCGTCCAAGCTACACGATTGGCCCCAAGAATGCAGCCGTTGGCGGCATGCGCCCGCCAAGCCGGAGATCGAGCATGCAGGACCCCACTTTCCATCTGTTGGCACGGCGCCGCTTCCTGCCCTTGTTCGTCAGCCAGTTCCTGGGCGCCGCCAACGACAATTTCTTCAAGAACGCCCTGGTCATCCTGGTCATCTACCGGCTGGGCAGCGAGTCGGGGACGGCGCCGCAAGTGCTGGCCACCGTCGCCGCCGGGCTGTTCATCCTGCCCTATTTCCTGTTTTCCGCCACCGCCGGCCAACTGGCCGACCGTCACGAAAAATCACGGCTGATGAAATGGTGGAAGGCGGCGGAAATCGTCATCGCCGCCTTGGGCGCCTGGGCCCTGGTCAGCCACAACGTGGCCTTGATGCTGACCGCCTTGTTCCTGCTGGGGCTGCAATCCACCTTCACCAGCCCGATCAAATACGCGGTGCTGCCGGAATATCTGCGCGACGACGAATTGCTTGGCGGCAACGCCCTGATCGAGGGCGGCACCTTCCTGGCCATCCTGTTGGGCACCATCGCCGGCGGCACCCTGGTGCTGGTGGAAAACGGCACCGCCTTGGTGGGCTGGGCCATGCTGGTGCTGGCGATCTTGGGCTTTGGCGCCAGCCTGGCCCTGCCCCGCGCCCATGGCGGCGCCCCCACGGTCACGGTGGACTGGAACCTGGCCGCCGGCACCATGGGGCTTTACCGTCTGGTCCGCCACAAACGCGACCTGTTCTCGTCGGTGCTGGGGATTTCCTGGTTCTGGCTGGTGGGCGCCACCTACCTGTCGCAGTTCCCGGCCTTCGCCAAGGACGTGCTGATGGCCGACGAACACGTGGTGACCTTGATGCTGACCATGTTCTCGGTGGGCATCGGCTTGGGCTCGGTGCTGTGCGGATATCTGCTGAAGGGCGAGGTGTCGGCCCGTCACGTGCCCTTCGCCGCCCTGGCCATGACGCTTTTTGGCGTGGATCTTTACTTCGCCGCCGCCCCCGCCGCCGGGGGCGCCGGTCTGGCCAGCCTGTCCGATTTCCTGTCCCGGCCGCAATCGTGGCGGCTGTTGGCTGATTTGTTGCTGTTCGCCATCGCCGGCGGCGTCTACATCGTGCCGCTTTACGCCATCTTGCAGGCCCATAGCGACGAATCGGTGCGCTCGCGCGTGGTCGCCGCCAACAACCTGGTCAATGCCGGCTTCATGGTCGCCGGCGCCGTGGTCAGCGCCCTTTTGCTGAGCTTGGGCCTGACCCCCACCGACTTGTTCCTGACCCTCGCCCTGGCCAATCTGGC
>JAIWOG010000330.1 GCA_020217035.1 Magnetospirillum sp.
CGTCGGATTTCTCATGCGCCGAGCGCAAGCGAAGGACGGCTAGGATATCCGCCCCATCCGGTATCGGAGAAACAAGGCGTCACCTCGCCGCAAAACTGCGGCAGGACCGTGTGCGCCACGCTCCGTGGGTTGTTCAGACCCAAGCGAGTTGGAAGCCCGCCAGCCGCAGAGATACGCCCTTCGCCAACCGTGAGAGCCTTTGTTCAGTATAGCCACGTCCTGACGCTTGCAGTCCCGGTGCCGCGACCGCAACCAAATCTGTTCGCCCAGGAACAAGCCCAGGCCCGCGAAACCGAGCGGCAGGCCGAACGGGAACAGGAGGATCAGCAGATAAAGACAGCGAAGGGACGCAAGGCAGACGCTGCCCGCGAAAAAGAGGCCATCATGGCCTATGTCAATTCCCTGTCCCCGAAGGAACGGGAAGCCCTGGAACAGGGCTTCCGGGAACACCTCGTGGCAACCGTCCCGGCGATGGTTGCAAAGCGGTTTGTGGGTGGGGAAACGTGGGGAAACGATCCAATCGTACGAGGCAGAGCCTTAGTGTATTTAGAAATTCTGCCCTGATAATCCCCACACAAGAAATATAGTTTTTGGCATCACAAAATACTACTAAGCCATTTTTTATCAGATTGATCAAATGCGGCATCAATAAATGAGTCAACTCTCCTTGGGTCTGGTGAGAATGGGCGCGCGGGAACAACATATTTCCAACTCCCTATGTCGCAGGGGTATTCGGATATTACCATTCCAATACCAAGACGAAGACACTCAATTTTTATCTCTTCAAATGCATCTATATCTTTTATCCTATTAAGTGGATCGTCGTAAAAAAACAATATTCCGTAATTAGCAACTCGCGTATGAGCCAGCGCCTCATAAACACAAGAAACGTCAAATTGGGTTGGGCCGTGCTTCACCTCGAATGTTACAATTTCAACACGTTTTGTCTTTGTGTGTTGGAAGCTATGGACGCAAAGTCCGGAAAAATCAGGCGTACTCCACTTCCCGCTCAGCTTTTTGTTGTGCGTTGGCCTAAGAATGCGGCCAGTTACACCGTGTGATCCATAAATATTGCTAACCATCCAAGGCTCTGCGCATATTTCAATATATTTATACGAATCTCTTTCACAATTTATTCCACCAGATATATTCAGCCCACCGCCCTGTAAGCGAGATATTTTATATACGCCATCAGTATTTATTTCTGCAATTTTTGACTGAAGAACCGTTTTTGAAATCCCAAGGTTTGTTGCAACAGTTTGCTCTCGCCCACCATTTGCATCAATATATTCAATAATTTTAATTTTTTGGCTGGTTGGCATGGCAATATCACTCTATCTGGTCGTTTAATTAAATGGGATGGCCGGTTGTGCACACCGGCCATCCCCGCCCCGTCAAAAGGAAGGATCGTGAGAGGGTGTATCGCGTTCGGCGATACGCTCGCTCAGCTTTGCCCCCACCTCAGCCAACACCCATGCGAACCGACCCGGCGCGAGATTTACCCGCTTGGGAAATTTCCCCGCCGCTTCCAATCGCCCGATGTGCTGGGGCGTGTACGGGATGCCGCAAACGCTCTTCAGCTCCTTTTTCGACACGAGCCGCTTTTCGTACTGAAACATCGGATTTCTCCCTTTCGGGAGACATGGCGATGCCTCGGCTTGAAAGTGCCGCACCGGCAGACCCATGAAGGCTACAGCCACACGTTTTGGATGTCCATAGGCATACATTTACCACGCTTCGGATTTTTACCCACGCGCCACCTGTAACCCGACGTTAGGACTTGGACCCACGGGGCAATCGGGATGAGCCGCCGCGAAGTGGGATGATGCGGGATGAAACCAAGGAAATCCGCCGTTCGCGGCCAGGGGCAGTAAGATTTCGTCGTCGTTCGCCGGGATGGGGACGGCGACGAATTGTTTTGGTCCATAGATGATAGACGACGCATGGTTTTGGACCATGACGGGCCAACGATGGGGGGCGGGATAGCGCTCACCGGGCGGCCCGGCCATTCGTGCGCGGTGCCGCCCTATATGATCTGGTGGGTAGGCAATCACGTTTCCCGAACTGTATACATCCGGCGAGGCATTCTGGGCCGATCCTAAGCCCGCTGTTTGCCCTGCGCGTCACCCGGCTTTGTGTGATTTGCGGTCTGCAAGGTGCGGCGCAGTTGGGTGATCGCATATTTGAGCGCTGCCGTCTGATCGCTGTTGGTCGTGAAGTCCGGCGATGACAAGTCACCCGCGATTTCGGCGGCGTTCGCGCCGATCTGGGCCAAGGACGCGGTGATTCCGCATTCCTGATACACCGCTGCCACCTGTTCCAGCACACGGCCATAGAGGCCGGTATCGACGGCGGGTGAGGCTTCGGCAACCGGGGCGGCGGAAGCCGCGTCGGCGAGGCGCATTTGGCCCTTCCCGCTCGCCAACCAATCCAAGCTCACAGCCTTGGCCGCCGCTATCCGGGCCAGAACGCCAAAGGGGGCTGCGTTCTGGCCCTTGATGTACCGCGCAAGCTGATCTGGCGATATGTCCGCCGTATCTGCGGCCTCTTTTTTGGTGCGATACAGCATAACTATCGCCTCAAGTCGTCGTCCGACTTCGGCGGGGGAAGTCGGATGATTGCATCCGAGTTGCTTCTCATCATCCGAGTTATACGAACCCATTGATTTTCCCCGATAAATCGCAGTGCGACACATATGCATAGCTAGCGCTAAGTCGGATGCCGCAAATCTTCTTGATACACAGCAAATCTGCGGCTATAACCATGGACATGACGATAGATACCTCAACCTTAGACATTCCAAAAAATCCCGCCGAAAGGCGGGGATGGGTTACCTGGCAGTTGCGCAATCGCGGGTGTTCTCTTACCCGGATCGCGCTGGAAGAGGGTGTTTCGGTCCAAGCGGTCAGTAACGCCCTGCTGGTGCCGTCGTCGCACCTGCAAAGCGTGATTGCCGGAAAGCTGGGCCTGACGCCTCAACAACTGTTTCCCGAGTTCCACGATGCCGCCGGACGGCGGTTGGGAAAAACCCGAGAGCCACAGCGTACCACGCGTGGCTCTGCCCGCAATGTTCAAGAGGAACAGGCGGCATGAGCAGTGGCTGGAAATCCCAATACATGGCCTTGATCGGCCTGCTGGCGCGGCGGCGGAAAGAGCTGCGCATCAGCCAGATCGATCTGGCGAAGCAACTGAAGGCCGGGCGCCGGACTTTCCAGCGTTGGGAAGACGGTCGGGTCGAGCCGCCGGCCAAGCGCTTGTTCCAATGGGCGGCGGCGTTGGGCGTGACGATTGCGCCAGATGTGGCGCAATCATCCGCCGATGAATTGACGGCTGAGGCCATCAATCATATCCGCGCACACGTCCTGGGGATCAGCGCTACCAAAATCCGTAAGGCGCAGACGCAGGCCATCCAGCGGCACCGCGACGACTGCCGAATTCTGTCGCTCAGGATGCGGCATCGTCTTGGTCAATCTCGGCCAGCGCTTGCAGATGATACCGCAGATCAAGCAGCGCTTGCCCGTAATGACCGGCTCTTTCCTCAGGAAGGAGATCGTTGATCGTGTCCCCCAATGACTCGGCAATCGCATCGGCGTGCCCGCGCAAAATGACGTTTAGTGCCAATGATTGGGCTCTGAACGCTTCTTCCAGCGCCCGTACCCGCGCTTCGAGTTCTTGGACTGATGCCATTTCCGTTTTCCCTATCCATGGTTGTGCCATGCCTAGGATAGGGGAAAACCGGCCGGCGGTCACTTGTTGGCCCCATCCGACCGCCGGTCGGCCCTCCATCCCCCGCGCCGTGGGTTATCGGCGTGTCTCCCAAACTTTGGCCGGGTGCGGCAGCGCGCAAAACGTCGCGCCCGGCCTCTTTTTGGAGGCGATACCCCAATGCGGGCCTACGCCCGCTGGCAACGACAACGATCAGGAGGCAGGAATGACCAGAGCCCAAAGTGGCCGGCACGCCGATCCCCGACAATTCGATTTCATGGCCCTGCTGGAAGGGGCCGTCGATTTGCCCGAAATGCCCGCGCCAAAGCATGATGCGGGCGGGCTGGACATGGATCAAGACCTGCGGCGTTTGTTGAACAAGGCGATTGAGGCAGGGCCGTTCGCCAACCGCGAGCAGTTGGCGGAGGCGGTCAGCTTCCACGCCGGGCGGCGGGTCAGCAAGGCGATGATCGACAGTTGGACCGGCGCCAGCCGCCCACACGCCTTTCCCGCCCATCTGGTGCCGGCGTTCTGCGCGGCCCTGGGCAATTCCATCTTGTTGCAAGGGCTGGCGGAAGCCGCCGGATGCGGGGTGACGGAAAGCGCCGACCTGATCCGGTCGCGGCTGGACCGGCTGTCTCTGTTCATCCGCTTCGCCCGCGCAGAACAGCGCCGGTTGGTGGCCAGCGCCCCATTGTTCCGGGGGCAGCCATGAGCATGGAGTGGCACAGCGCGGCGGAATGGGCGGAGATCGCCAGAGAAATCGCGATTTCCCGCAAAATCATGCCGCACAGCGAACGCAATACCCGCGAGAAGGCCGACCGTGACGGCTGGCTGTTCCGTGAACGGGAGCAAGTCGGCGGTGGCCGCGAATATCCCCTGTCGGCCTTGCCCGAGGCATTCCAAAAGGCCCTGCGCACCCACCGTTACAAACAGCTTGCCGCCGATCAGAACCGGGTCGCCGCCCTGGTTGACGAAGGCGTCAAGGAAGCGGCCTCCGCCTGCGCCGAAACGCCGGTCGGGGAAGACGGGCAGATGCGCCGGGACGTGCGGCTGGCCATCCTGGCGCTGTTCGACCGCTATTGCTTGGACACCGGGAAATCGGGCAAGCCCGCCCGGATCGCCTTTGCCCAATTGTACAACGATCAGGGCACCTTGGCGGTGCCGGCCTGGGTGCGTCAGGCCAAGTCCACGATTTCCCCCAACAGCCTGTCCAATTGGGACAGCAAGCGCGGCGATGGCAAGCTGAACGCGCTGGCCGGGGCCTATGGCGCCCGCAAGGGAACATCGGTTTTCGACCTGTCGCAATCCATCCACGACCACATCGTCGCCGGCATCCTGCGCGGGCGGCGGATTTCGGCCACCGATCTGTTGGAAGAACTGCGCCTGTCCTTCGGCGCAGAGGTCGAGGTGGTGATGCCCACCACCGGCGAGGTGAAGGCGAAGCCGTTGCCCACCGCCCGTAGCCTGGAGCGGTGGATCGCCACCTGGAAGGAAGAGAACGAAGAACTGATCGTGCGCGAAACCAACCCGGATCGCTGGAAATCTGGTTGGCGGGTGGCGATTGGCGATTTGTACGGCTGGGTCAAACGGCCCAACCAGCTTTGGGAAATCGACGCCTCGCCTGCCGACCTGTTGCTGAAGGATGGGCGTTATTCCCTGTACGTGTTGATCGACATCTATACCCGCCGGGTGATGATCCTGGTGACGAAGACACCGCGCACCGCCGCCGCCCTGTTGCTGTTGAAACGCGGCATCGAAACCTGGGGCAAGCCGGAAACCATCCGCACCGACAAGGGCAGCGATTTCATCAGCGTGGATGCGAAGCGGTTCTTCGCCCTGTTGCGCATCGTCCATGACGAATGCGACGCCTATAGCCCGGAGCAGAAGGGCAGCGTCGAGCGGCATGTGAAAACGGTGCAGCACAGCATCATTGCCCAATTGCCCGGTTTCGTCGGTCATTCGGTGGCCGAGCGCAAAATCATCGAAGCCCGCAAGAGCTTCGCCCAACGCCTGAGCGAGAAAGAACACGTCACCTTCGAAGTGGCGCTGTCCCGCGACGATCTGCAAGCCAAGCTGGATGATTGGTCCGAGTACATCTATGGCCGGCGCCCGCATGGCGGCCTGGACGGCAAGTCCCCCTGGCAGGTGGCGTCGGAATGGACCGCACCCATCGTGCGGTTGGACGATCCGGCCCGCTTGGGCCTGTTGCTGGCCCCGGCGCCGAAGGGATCGGAAGGCCGCGACGGCATCCGCATCGTGTCCAAGAAGGGCATCAGCGTGGAAAAAGCCCGTTTCTGGGACAATTCCCTGACCCTTTACATGCGCAAGCCGGTGTTCGTGCGCCTTGATCCCCATGACATGGGCGTCATCTGGGTGTTCACCGAGGATCATTCGGAATTCATCTGCAAGGCGGTGAACGTCGAACGTCAAGGCATCGACCGCGCCGCCATGGCCGGCGAAGCCCATGCCGCCCAGAAGGCGCATCTTGACGATCTGCGGGCCAAGCACCGGGCCGCCCGGCGTGGCTTCAAACCCCATGTCATGGTGGAACGCCGCCTTGTCGCCGCCCGCAATGCCGCCACCAAGGTGGTCACCCTGACCCGTGCTTCGGAAACCACCAGCACCCCGGCCTTGGACGCCATCGGCAAGGGCATGGCCGCCGGCAAGCCGGTGGCCGCAAAACCCGCCACCGCCGCGCAACAGGCGCGTCAAGCCCGCTTGGAAGCCGAAATGACCGCTCCCGCCCAAGTGGTGACCCTGAACACCAAGGCCGCCCAATTCGCCCGTGCGGTGGAGTTGGAACGCCGCCTGGAAGCGGGCGAGGTCATCCCCGAAGGGGACATGCGGTGGCTGAACGCCTTCCGCTCGGGGGCGGTGTACCGCTCCCGCATGCGGATCATGCAGGAACATGGGCTGGAAGACGCCCTGGCGATTTAACGAGGAACGGCGGCGGGGACAGCCCGCCTTGCGCGGCAACGCAAGGAATATCGGGCAGCCCCAACCGCCGCATACTGGATGGAGAACCAGATCATGACCATGAATGTTTTGCCCGTCAACACCATCGCGCCCCTGCGCAATGTCGTCCTGTTGGACGAACTGGTGGAACGGCTGAAGGCCCGAGATCCCAACCTGCCCGGCTTCGGCTGCATGCATGGCCCTTCGGGCTATGGAAAAAGCTTCGCCGTCATGTACACGGCCAACCGTCACCGCGCCTTTCACGTCGAGGTCAAGTCGGTTTGGACCAAGAAGCATTTCTGCCTGTCGATCCTGAAGGAAATGGGGGTGCAGCCGGCCAAGACCATTCCGGAGATGGTGGAACAGATCGGCGAGCAACTGACCCTGTCGGGCCGCCCGCTGCTGATCGACGAAGCCGATTACCTGCTGGACAAGAACCTGATCCACGTCGTCAAGGACATCTACGAATGCAGCCACGGCAGCATCGTGTTGATCGGCGAGGAATTGCTGCCCCACAAGATCGCCCAGCATGAACGGGTTCATGGCCGCATGTTCGATTGGGTTCCCGCCGAACCCGGCACCATTCACGACGCCAAGCATTTGGCCCGGCTGTATTGCCGCGACGTGGCGGTGGCCGACGATCTGATGATCGCGCTTCACGAAAAGTCCACCGGCTCGGTGCGCCGCATCAGCGTCAACCTTGCCCGCGTCCACGAACTGGCCCAGGGCGCCGATCTGCGCCAGATCGATCTGGAGACCTGGGAACAGCTTGGCGGGGTTTTCTTCACCGGCGCCGCGCCCGAGCGGAGGCATTGATGGTGGACGCGGCTCTGAAAAAGCATCCGGGGAAGAAGCATCCGGGACGCAAGCCCGCGCATCTGGTCAGTTCGGCCCGCAAGCCGGGAGGACGGCAAGCGGTGTGGGCAGCCATCCGGCGCTTGCGCGACGGCTTCACCCTGGTTGTCCTGGCCAAGGAAACGGACATTCACCGCGATACCATCCGCACCTATCTGCGCGGCCTGGAAGCGGCGGGGTACATCGTCCGTGATCCCGTTGAAGCGGGACGTTTCGTGCTGGTCAACGATATCGGGGTGGAAGCGCCCCGCGTGACCCGCGACGGCAAGCCGGTGACCCAAGGCATCCGCCGGGAAAACATGTGGCGGACCATGCGCATGATGCGGGGTGACTTTTCCTGGCGCGATTTGACCATCGCGGCCAGCACCGAAGAATTCCCGGTCGATGAGGAAGACGCCAAGGATTACTGCGCCGCCCTGGCCAAGGCCGGTTATCTGGTGGTGACGGTGAAGGGCAAGGGCGGAGGCAAAAGCGTCACGCCGACGCGCTGGCGCTTCAACCCGGCCCGCTTCACCGGCCCCGCCGCCCCCATGGTGCAGCGCCTGCAATCGGTGTTCGACCCGAACCTGGGCAAGGTGGTGTGGCAGGAGGACGCACGGGATGAATAAGCCCGCCGCCTCCACCGCAGCCGAACGGGCTGCCGCCGCCTGGGGCGTCGATCTGCCCGATTGGATCGCCGTGCTGGCCGTCGAATGCGACCGGACCAGCCAGAACAAGGTGGCCGAGCGCCTGGGCTATTCCGGCGCCGCCATCAGCCAGGTCGTGAACAACCGTTACAAGGCCCCTTTAACGGCCATTGAACAGGCGGTGCGCGGCGTCCTGATGAACGCCACCGTGCAATGTCCGGCCCTGGGGGAAACCCCCGCCGATGTGTGCCTTGCCTATCAGCGTGCCGAGTATTCCGGCCACAACCCCCAACGGATCAGGGTCTGGCGGGCTTGCCAGACCTGCGCGAACAGGAAGGACAAGCATGCTCAGTGAAGATTTTGCCTCGCTCTTGAACACCTTCGACAAGGTCATCAAGCCGTCGGTTGAAGCCGAATGTCCCCGCGCTATCCAGGCTTCCGCACGGGTCTTCCAGCTTAATCTGGCAGAGGCCATCGCCCGCCTGCGCGAATTCGAGCATTCCGCCGCCCCGCGTCTGCCCGCCCCGGAAACCGACACGGTGGTCCATTTCAAACCGCGCAAGCGCCCCCAGCCGCGCTTGGCTCCCGATGGTGGCGGAGACGCGGCATGATGGGCGTTCTCCCCTTCGACGGCACCATCGACTTCCACTGGAATGTCGGTGGTTCCGACATCGCCGCCCGCGCCGTCGGCGCCTTCACCGGGCCGGCTGGCCTGCGGGCTGTCTTGATGGATACCGCCGACAGCTACTGGCTGGCCAGCGTCAGCCGGGAAGGCCGCTTGATGGAAATCGTCACCGGCCCCATCACCGCCGAACAGGCGGTGCATGCCGCCGAATGCATCTGCGCCGGTATCCACGACCACGGCAGCACCACGGCCCTGGTCAACATCCTGGCGCTCGGTTTGGTGGTGCGGTCATGACGGCGCGGGCCGCCCTGATCCTGGCCCTGGCCGTCGCCGGCATCGTCGCCGCCTCGGCCTCTCAACTGCCGCCCGATCCGCCGCCCCGGCTGCACGCGCCGCCGCCCTTTTCCGACTTCATTCCCCCGAAACCTTGAGAGAGATCATGGTCACGACCACAACCCTCCCCGGTGCAGGCACCTTTAACGGTGTCGAATATCTGAACTCCACCAACGGTAATCTGCGCCGCGTCGATTCCTTGTCCGCCAAGGATGCCCTGATCCATGAACGGGTCTACGGCATGATCGGGTACGCCCGGTCGCTGGCCGCTGAAATCGCCCGCTTCAAGGCCCATACCTTCGCCGATATCGACGCGTTGGACGCCATGCTGGCCCAGGAATACGGCGTCATCAGCAAAAGCGTCAAAGGGAACCGGACCTTCACCAGCGCCGATGGTCGATACAAGGTCGGCATCAAGATCAACACCCCCGAAGTCATTGGCCCGGAATTGCAACAGGCCAAGGCGTTGATCGACGAGATCATCCTGGAAAAGGGCGCCGCCGCCGATCCGGTTCTGGCCGCCCTGGCGGCCCTGGCTTTCGACGTGGGCAAACAAGGCCGGGTCAACACCGACATGTTGCGGCGGCTGAAGAAAATGGAGGTTGCCGATCCGCGCTGGCCGAATATCCAGCGGGCCATCGGCGACGCCATCACCGACGGCGTGTCGAAAAGCTACATCACCTTCCACCGCTGGGACGGTGATTCCAAGGGGTGGAAGATGATCCCCCTGGATTTGGCCGCCGTCGAAATCACCGACGACGCCTTCGACCATCCGTCGCTTCGCCGACAGGTCGAAGACATGACCGCCAGCCGGGCCCAGGCCATCGAGATGTTGAACCGTGCTGTCGTTCACCTGGACCAGTACGGCCAGGGGATAGCCCCCAGCCTGATCCAGGAT
>JAIWOG010000114.1 GCA_020217035.1 Magnetospirillum sp.
TTGATCCAATGCACCATCGCCCTGCTCGGCGGCGCGGTGGTGACGGAACAGGAGCGCTGATCCGATGGGCACGATCATCGTCACCGTGGACATCAACTTCGAAAGCCCGGATGGCAGCGCCAGCGAAAGCGATTTCGACCGGGCGGAACCTTCCGTGGAAGGGCTGCCCGACATCCTGTCCCGTGTGGTGGGCGTCCGCATCCAGCAAGACATTGAAGCTGGTCAGGTTCTGGAAAAGGCCGATCCCGAGGACTGGGCCTATGCCCTTCACGACGAAGTTTACGACCTGACCGAGGCGGACGGCACCCCGAAGCCGGATTACCGCGACCGCCTGATCCTGACCGCCGCTTTGGCTTGTGCCGCCGTCCAACACTGGGACCGCGACCACAAGAAGAACTGATCTTTCATCCTGAAAGGAAATCACCATGACCATCAGCACCCATACCTCCGAAAAGCCCACCCGCCGCGTTTCCAGCCGTGGCCGCACCGCCAGCGGCAAGCCCAACCCCATTGACGTGCATGTGGGTGCCCGCGTGCGCCTGCGCCGGACGTTGATGGGCATGAGCCAGGAAAAGCTGGGCGAGGCCCTGGGTCTGACCTTCCAGCAGGTGCAAAAATACGAGCGCGGCGCCAACCGTGTCGGCGCGTCGCGGCTTTACGATCTGTCCCGCGTCCTGGATGTGCCGGTCAGCTTCTTCTACGACGACATGCCCGATGGCGTCGCCGAGGCCAGCCCGGCGCAGATCGCCGGCATCGCCGTGGAGCCGGAGATCGAGGCGGACCCGATGATGAAGCGCGAAACCATGGAATTGGTCCGTGCCTATTACCGCATCGCCGATCCCAACGTGCGCCGTCAGGTCTATGGTCTGGCCAAGGTGTTGGGCGATAGCCCCCAGGCGGAGGGCTGATCATGCCCCTAGCACCGCATGTTCTGTTGGACCTGGAAGACCACGGCCAGGATTTCCTGTGGTTCCGGGTTGATACCGGAACCGGGGAAATCATCGGCTGCGGCCCTTTCCAGGCCGATTTGTGGACGGGCCGCCATGTGGCGCCCGAAACCGGCAAATGGGCGCCGGGGGCACGGGTGGCCTTCGTGTCCGATTCCCGTGTCCTGAACTATCCCGTGCGTTCGGTCACCGTCATCGACATGGATTTCGAGCTGGCGCAACTGGACGTGTTGTTGGGGCAAGACGGCCCCTATGCGGTGAATTCCAAAAGCATCGCCGACGACATGAAGCGGCTGGATCGCCAGGGGCTTGTCCACTGGTCGGAAGCGTCACGCAGCCGGGTCAGCAAAATCCGGGGATACGCCTCGCTGACCGCCCTTGGCCTTGAGTTCATCAAAACCATCAACGAAAGGAACGCGGCATGAGCGAAGCCGGCTTCCCCCTGAGCGGTGCGGCCCTGAAGCTGCACCTGGTCAACACCCTGGCCCCGACCTGCGGCATGGAAACGCCCCGGATCGCCCGTGAATGCTATGGCTTCATCGCGGAAGACGCCCCTCAAGACGTGCATGTCGCGCCGCCGGTCTGGGTCGGCGTCGATCTTGCCCGCCGGGGCGATCTTGGCTGCATCATTGAGCAGTCGTTCAATTCGGGGAAACTGGGACCGGAACCGACGCCGGAACCTGAACCGGAGCAGGTTCCTGTGCCGGCCACCGAGGGTACGGATGCGGCTTCCGAAGATGCCGCCCCTGTCGGGGTGCGGGAACGGCTGTTGGAACTGTGCCAACAGGGTCTGGAACTGGATGAAATCAATGATGCCATGGGCTGGAAAGGGTCTTCGGCCTCGGCCCGCATTTCGTCGTATCGCTTCGGCAAAATCTACCGTGTAGCCCGTGAAAAGCGCCGGGTTGAAAACGCCGTGTCACAACCGCCCGCCACACCGGTACCGGACCCGCGCCCTGAAGATCAGCCGGGCTATTTCGAACACCTGGAACGGATGTGCCAGCAGGGTCTGAGCGCCACGCAGATCGCCGCCCAATTGGGGTGCAAGCATCATGTGGTGGCGTCGAAAATCGCCAAGGCTGCCCTGACCAATGTTTGGCGCCAGGGGCAGGCGCAACGCGATACCGGGAACGGTGAAAAGGCGTCTGTCCCGTCCACCCCTGTCAAGACCGCGCCTGTTCCGGTGCCGGTTCCCCCCAAGAAGCCGGCGAAGGTGGCCCCGTCGCCGCGAGCCGAACTGGCCGCGCACGGCGTTGACGGCGCCGATCTGCCCCAGGGGGTGCCGGTGACCAAGGCCGGCCCGAAGGT
Organism: Magnetospirillum sp.; assembly: GCA_020217035.1. Classification (GTDB taxonomy): domain Bacteria; phylum Pseudomonadota; class Alphaproteobacteria; order Rhodospirillales; family Magnetospirillaceae; genus Magnetospirillum. The sequence continues at coordinate 2,256 of JAIWOG010000114.1, forward strand.
CTGGGAACATTCCGGCGGCCCGGCCACCATCGCCGACGTGATCGCATGGCTGCGTCATTCCGGCGACACGGTGATCGAGGCCGGCAAGGGCATGTGGCTGATGAACGGGGAGCAGGCCGCCGCCCGTGATCTGGTGGAACGGGCCAACCGGCAACGCAAACGCCTGCGCGATCCGCGCTTCGACTTGTTCGAACTGGTCAAGGGGTGAATGCCATGGCGACCCTGGCGCGGGCATGGCTGGAGCTTGACGTGGCGATGCGGGCCTATCTGGACCGTGTCGGCACGGATGCCCCCCATACCCGCGCCTTGGTGGCCGCCATCGTCAACTTCAAACGTCCCGCCGCCCGTCTGGCCCTGACCGAACACGCTGCCAAAGGCGGTTTCGCCACCATGGCCACCGCCAAGGAAGATTTCGCCGCCATCGTGCGGCTGGCCCGTGCCGCCGGCTTGTCCTGGCAGGACATAGCCGAAGCCGTGAACAACGCCGCCGAACAGAACCCGCGAGACTGACCATGAAAACCGCCCTTGATATACAGCGTGCCCGCCGGTCGTGGTTCGGCGCCTGCAAGAAAGCCGGACTGGATGACGACATGCGCCGCGCCGTCCAGATGCGGGTTTGCGGCAAAACCAGCGCGGCGGAGATGACCATCGCCGAATTCAACGCCTGCGTCCTGTCCATGGGCGGTGAAAAAACCACCAAGGACACCCGCCGCAAGTCGGAAACCCCGCATGCCCGCAAGGCGCGGGCCTTGTGGATCAGCGCCTATCATCTGGGGATGGTGGATGATCCCAGGGAAAAGGCCCTGGCCGCCTTCGTCAAGCGTCAGGGAAAGGTGGACGATCTGCGTTTCCTGCCGCCGGCCCAAGGAACGGTGGTGATCGACGCCCTGATGGACATGACCCGCCGCGCCGGGGTGGACTGGAAAGCCTTCAAAGACCCGCGCCGCTGTGTCCTGTCCGCGCAATGGGCCTTGTTGTCGCGGGCCGGCGCCGCGCCCGCCCCGGACTTGGCCAGTCACCTTTATGCCGTCGCCGGGGTGCCGGCCTTCTTCCAAGCCACCGAACGCCACCTGGACGCCCTGATCAAGGATTTGGGCAAAAGGGTGCGGGCGCTGAAAGGAAAAGCATCATGACCAACCTTCCCGAAATCGCGCTTTCCGTGCGCCAGCCCTGGGCGTGGGCCATCGTCACCGGGGGCAAGGATATCGAAAACCGCAGCACTTTCGCGGTGACCAAGGGCGGTTTCGACGCCCGTTCCATCGCCATTCATGCCGCGAAGGGCATGACCCGCGACGAATACGAGGACGCGGCGCAATTCATGGCCGAGTTGGGGGTTACCTGCCCGCTGCCCAGGGATTTGGTGCGCGGCGCCATCATCGGCGCGGCGACGGTCAAGGCCGTGGTCACGGATCATGACAGCCCGTGGTTCTTCGGGCCGCGAGGTCTGGTCCTGGCCGATCAGCGTCAGTGCGACCCGATCCCCGCCGTTGGCGCCCTTGGCTATTTCCCGTGGTCGGCTTCCGGCGCCCTGGCGCCCCCACTGCCGTGGATGCTGGCGTGGCCGGAAAACGCCCGCCGCCGCGAGCCGGAATTCCAGCGCCCGACCCCGCCCGCCATGCCACGCCTTCTGTGAGGAACGCCCGATGTATGACCCGTTGATCGTGTCCGTGATGGACCGCGTGGCCCTCGACATGGCGGGCGAGGTGGAGATTTACCTGGATGGCCACCATCGGCTGGGCCGATCCCGCCCCCGCACTGCCGGAGGACCGGAAGAAGAGGTGTTGCGCGTGCTGTCCCGTGCCCGCCGGGGCCGGTGGTAAAGGAGGTCCCGATGGCACGTAAGCCGAACCTCAAGATGATGGCGCTCCAGGTCGAGAACTGGAACCGGAAACATCCTGTCGGAACCACCGTGGTCGTGACCAAAGACCTTGGGGAGCAGGTCGAGGCTGTCACCACGTCCCTAGCGTATGTGATGGGTGGCCATTCGGCTGTCATCCACGTTTCAGGAATCAGTGGATGTTACCGGCTCGACCGCGTGCAGGCTTTACGAATATGATGACCACCCCCCGCGAGAAATACGGCTATCTGCCCGCCATCCTGTTCCACATCCTGGAGGCAGTGGGCGAGGATGTGATGCTGCGCTTGGTGACGGCCTGCGGCGGGGTGCGGCTATCCATCACCAATGAACCCCGCGACGACAGCCGTTTGGTCCAGGCCGTGGGCAAGGACGCGGCACTGAAAATTCATGCGCGGCTGGCCGCCGAACATATCAAATATTTCGACGTGCCCATCATGTCCAAGCGGTTGGAACGGGAACGCCACCGACGCATCTTGGCGATGCGCGGCGACGGCATTAAGGTGTGCGACATCGCGCTTCACATGGGCATGACGGAACGGGGCATCTATAAGGCCCTTGAACGGGCGCGGGACACCGGCCCCGATCCCCGCCAGCTTTCGCTGTTGTGATCCGCTTCTCCTGACCCGGTTCAGGAGAATCATCATCTTCTAAAAATCGCACAGTGGACCATCGCATCGTCGCCCGCGAGGTCCATTGTGCTGACCATCCCCTACATGCATGTCATCGCCGCCCTGATCGAACGCGAGGGCGGTTTTGTCGATCATCCGTCCGACAAGGGCGGGCCGACCATGTACGGCATCACCGAGGCGGTGGCGCGGCGTGAAGGATATATGGGCGACATGCGGGCCATGCCGGTGGAGTTCGCTCGCGCCGTGTATCTGCGACGCTATGTCACCGGCCCCGGCTTCGGCCTTCTCAACGACCTGTCGCCCCGGATCGCCGAAGAGGTGATCGACACCGGCGTCAACATGGGCGTCACGGTGGCGGCGGTCTTCCTGCAACGGTGGTTGAACGCCTTCAACCGCCAGGGGCGCGATTATCCCGACCTTGTGGTGGATGGCGCGGTGGGCGGGCGCACCGTCGCCGCCCTGAAAGCCTTCCTGTCCTGTCGCGGAGCCGAAGGCGAAAAGGTGTTGCTGGTGGCGCTGAATTCCAGTCAGGCGCACCGCTATCTGGAATTGGGCGAAGCGCGGCCCGCCAACGAGGATTTCCTGTTCGGCTGGGTGGCGCGTCGCGTCGCCGATCAGATGCCGGGGGGGACGCCGTGATCCACGAGATCGAGCCGTCCTCCCCCGCCGCCATGCGCCGGATCGTTGCCACCTTCACCCGCGAGTTGGAAGCCTTGCTTGCCGATCCGCTGGCTCCCAACCGGGAGCGGCGGATTTTCCTCTATCGCCACACCATCAGCCGTTACAGCACTTGGCTGGCGCGGTTTGAGCAACCCAAGGAGCGTCATGTCCTACACTGATGTGAAACCCTGGTATTTGAGCCGCACCATCATCGGTGCGGTCATTGCCATGATCGCCGCCGCCCTGAAGAATTTCGGCATCGCGCTTGACGATACCGCGCAACAGGATCTGATCAACCTGGTTCTGACCGGCGCCGAATTGGGCGGCGGCGCCCTGGCCATCTATGGCCGTGTGGCGGCCAGCACGGTGATCAAGCCCAGCGGTGGCGGCGGTGCCGTGGCCGGCGCCTTCCTGTTGATCGCGGTTCTGTCCGTCGCCGGCCCCAGCGCCTGCGCCAGTCGGGTGGCGGAAACGCCGGCACAGACGGTTTACGCCCTGAAAGGCGATTTCGCGGCGGTGCTGCCGGCGGTTCGGGCCTACGTGCAATCGGATCAGGCCAACCCTGCGGTGAAGAAACATCTGCAAAGCCTGACCCTGGCCACCGACGAAGCCCTGGATGCCGCCGAAACCGCCGTCAAAAAGGGCGATGACCCCATGATCCCCGCCGCCATCGCCGCCGGCCAGCGTGCCGTCCAGGGGCTGCTGTCGTATCTGAAACAGGAAGGCATTCTGTGATGGACAAAGATCAAATCTTCATGTGGCTGAAGGCCGGCCTGGACCTTGCCCAAGCCGCCGCCCAAGGCGTGGAAACCGCTATCAAGGCCCGCGACGCGGTCAACGCCATGGTGGCCGAAGGCCGCGAACCGACCCCGGAAGAATGGGCTGCCGTCAATCAGGCCATCGACGCCTTGGTCGAGGATATCGAAGGCGCGTGATGGCCGATGCCGGCGACGACGCCCTCAGCGCCCAGGAACGGCACCTGAAGCACGCCCTGGCCCGCATGGGCATCAAGCCCCGCGAGATCGTCATTCCCCCACCGCATGGGAATGACGATCTTGCGCCGGCTTCCGACGACAAGAGGGAACGATGACCGTTCAGATCGAATTCTGGCAATTGCTGTCCTCGCTGGGCGGGCTGTTGGTTGCCTTCCTCGGCTTCGCCTATGGCGCCGGGCGGCTGCTGCTCAGTCAGGTCGAAGACCGGCTGGATCAGCGTTTCAAGGCGGTGGAGGCTGCCGCCGGGGCGGTTCAGCAATTGGAACGCGACTTCCTGGCCTGGAAGGCCGAGCTGCCGATCCAATACGTGCGCCGCGAAGACTACGTCCGGAATCAGACCGTCATCGAAGCCAAGCTGGACGCCCTGGCGGTGCGGATCGACAACATGAAGCTGCGAGAAGGAAAAGCATGATGGATATCGACACCGCCAAGGTCCGCCGCGAAGGCTTGCGCTGGCTGATCCTGCTGGCACTTGATAAGTCCCGGCCTTTCGATCTGAACGAAAGCGTGGTGCTGCATACGGCCCACGCCGTCTATCCCGACGCCACCTTGTTGGAAATTCGTCGCGAACTGGACTATCTGGCCGACCGTAAACTGGTGGAACTGCGCAAGGACCCGGCTGGTCCGTGGTGGGGAAACTTGACCCGCGACGGCACCGATATCGCCGAATACACTGTCGATTGCGCCCCCGGCATCGCCCGACCGGCGAAGTATTGGTGACCTGATGGCCCGGCGCAGTAGCATCGACAGCTTGCCCGAGGAAGTCCGGCGCTGGCTGGACCGGGCGCTGTCAAAGAACGGTTTCGCGCAATACCAGTTGCTGGAACAGGCCCTGCGTTCCAAGGGCCATTCCATTTCCAAATCCGCCATCAACCGTTATGGCCAGAAGCTGGAACGCCGCCTTGCCGCCATCAAGGCCAGCACGGAAGCGGCAAAGCTGTTGGCGGACGCCAGTCCCGACGGCCAGGATTCCCGATCCGAAGCCCTGGTGGCGATGGTCCAGACGGAATTGTTCGAAACGCTCATCAATTTGCAGGAAGCCACCGAAGAGGACGTGGATGCCGGCGAACGGCTGAAAATGCTGTCCAACGCGGCGAAGAATATCGCCACCTTGACTCGGTCCAGCGTCAATCTGAAGCGGTTCCAGGCAGACGTGGAAGAGCGCACACGGGCGGCGGTGATGGCGGAGCAAAAGGAAAAGCTTGATGCCATGGGAACCAAGTCCGGGGTGACCGAAGGCACCAAGCAAGCCATTCGAGAAGCCCTGGGCATCGTCTGATGGCGAAGGGAAACGCCAAGATCATCCCCGCGAACCCGGATGGCATTTTCCTGCCCGGTCAAAGCCGCTGGATCAAGGACGAAAGCCGGCTGAAGCTGATGGAAAAAGCCCGTCAGATCGGCTTGTCGTGGTCCACCGCCTATGCCGCCGTCGAACGCACCTCGGCCCAGGGGGCGCGGCATGATCAATGGGTGGCCAGCCGCGACGACTTCCAGGCCCGCCTGTTCGTGGAAGACTGCAAGATGTGGGGCGGCATCATGAACATGGCCGCCCAGGATTTGGGCGAAGTGGTCATCGACCTCAAGGAACGGGCATCTGCCTATGTCCTGCAATTCGCCAGCGGCAAGCGTATCCTGTCCATGTCCAGCAATGCCGACGCCCAGGCGGGCAAGCGCGGCGGGCGTATCTTGGATGAATTCGCCCTGCATCCCGATCCGCGCAAGCTTTGGTCCATCACCTATCCCGGCATCACCTGGGGCGGATCGCTGGAAGTCATTTCCACCCATCGCGGCAGCCACAATTACTTCAACGAGTTGGTGCGCGAAGTCCGGGAAAACGGCAATCCCAAGGGGATCAGCCTGCACCGTATCACTTTGCAAGATGCCCTGGATCAGGGGTTCTTGTACAAGCTGCAACAGATGTTGCCGCCCGACGATGAACGTCAGGCCATGGACGAAGCCGCCTATTTCGATTTCACGCGGGCGGGCTGCGCGGACGAGGAAAGCTTCCTTCAGGAATACATGTGCAGCCCCGCCGATGACGACGTGGCCTTCCTGGAATATGACCTGATCGCCTCCGCCGAATATGGCAGCGGGGTGGATTGGACCGGCCTTGAAGGCGGACGGCTGTTCGCCGGCATCGACATCGGTCGCAAGAAAGACCTGACCGTCCTGTGGGTGGTCGAGCTTTTGGGCGACGTGCTGTTCACCCGCCATGTGGAAATCATGGAGAAGATGCGCAAATCGGCGCAGGAAGACATCATCTGGCCGTGGATCGAAAAATGCGACCGCGTTTGCATCGACGCCACGGGCCTCGGCATCGGCTGGACCGACGACGCCCAGGACCGCTTCGGTGAGAGCCGGGTGGAAGGCGTCACCTTCACCCCACGGGTGAAGGAAGCCCTGGCCTATCCCATCCGTTCGCACATGGAAAACCGCACCCTTCGTATTCCGCACGACAAGCATATCCGTGCCGATCTGCGGCAAGTGACCAAGCAAACCACCGCCGCCGGAAACGTCCGCTTCACCGCCGAACGCACGCCCGATGGCCATGCCGACCGGTTCTGGGCACTGGGGCTGGCCATCGAGGCCGCCAGTGCGCCGGTCGTTTCCTATGGTTACCGCCCCGTCCGTCCCACCAACCACGCGTCTGATCGCCGTGCCCGCGAAGACGGCCAATCGCGGCGCGTCCGCGTCACGGGCGGCTTTGGCGGCAGAAAAGGAGTTCTGTGATGATCCAGCCCGTCGTGTTGTACGGCCCCGACAACCGGCCTTTGAAGAAGGCGGATTTGAAGCAGCCGGTGGCGGCGCCGGCACTCACCGGCGTGCGCACGATCTGGACTGGAAAGGCCGTCGCCTCGGGCCTGACGCCCGAGCGTTTGGCGAGTTTGCTGATGCGGGCGGCGGAAGGCGATCATGAAGACTTCCTGATCCTGGCCGAGGAAATGGAAGAACGCGAACTGCATTACGCCTCGGTTCTGGGGACGCGCAAACGCGCCCTGTCCGGTCTTGATCCGGCGGTGGCGGCCGCCACCGACGCGGCCCGCGACGTGCAGATCGCCGACGCGGTGCGCAACCTGGCTGTCGATCCGTACTTCCCCGAGATGGTGGACGATCTGCTGGATGCGCTGGGCAAGGGCTATTCCGTGGTGGAAATCATGTGGGCGTTCGGCAAGCTATGGAAGCCGGCCGGCTATGAATACCGTGATCCGCGCTGGTTCCGCTTCGATCAGGTTTCCGGCCGCAAACTATTGCTGCTGGATGACCAAGCCCCCATGGGGATGCCGCTGCCGGCGTTCAAGTTCATCACCCATATTCCCCGCCTGAAGTCGGGCTTGCCGATCCGGGGCGGGCTGGCACGTCTGGCGGCATGGTCCTTCATGTTCAAGTCCTACACGGTGAAGGACTGGATGGCCTTCATCGAAGTGTTCGGCATGCCCTTGCGTCTGGGCAAATACGGCCCCAGCGCCAGTGAAGACGATATCGATACCCTGGTTCGTGCCGTCTCCAACATCGGCACCGACGCCGCCGCCGTGATGCCCGAATCCATGAAGATCGAATTTCAGGAAACGGCATCGGCCAAGGGTGGGCATGAAGTCTTCAAGG
>JAIWOG010000305.1 GCA_020217035.1 Magnetospirillum sp.
GCACCTTGGCGGTGTTCTGCCACAGGCGGGTGGCCATCATGTGCTCGGCTTCCTCGATGGTCATGCCGTCCACATGGTCGATCTTCTCGCCCATGGCGTAATCGCCCCAACGATGGCCGGATCCGGCCAGCACGTCGTCATAGGCGCCCGCGTTCAGCCCGGCGGGGATCAGCAAGGAATCGGCCGCCACCGAAGCGGGCAGCTCGGGCACCACTTCTTCCGGGGCCGGGGCGTCGACGTCGCGCTTCTTCACCATCACCCAGCGCACATAATCGACGACCATCTCGCCCTTCTGGTTGGCGCCGGTCGAGCGCACATAGACCACGCCGGTCTGCTTGTTGGAATTTTCCTTGAGCCCGATCACCGTGGATGTGGTGGTGATGGTGTCCCCGGCATAGACCGGCACGCCAAAACGGCCGTCGGCATAACCCAGATTGGCCACGGCGTTCAAGCTGACGTCGGGCACGGTCTTGCCGAAAGCGATGTGGAAGGCGGCCAGGTCGTCCAAGGGCTGGCCGGGCATGCCGCACGACTTGGCGAATTCCACCGACGAGTTGAAGGCGAAACGCGAGCCGTAAAGGGCGGTGTAAAGCGCGGCGTCGCCCGAGGTCACGGTACGCGGCGTGGCGTGGCGGATTTCCTGGCCGATGCGGAAATCCTCGAAGAAATTGCCGGAATTGGTCTTGCTCATGGGATGATCCTTACTTCGAGAGGTCCGCTTCCAGACCAGCGATCTGTTCAGCCAGGGCGACCAGACGCTTGGCGTTTTCCACATGCAGGTTTTCCACCAGCTTGCCGTCGACGACGACAACGCCCTGACCCTGGGCGGCAGCCTCGGCATGGGCGGCAATGATCTTCTTCGACCAGTCAACGTCCTTGACCGACGGTGCGTAGACGCGGTTGGCGACATCGATGGTCTTGGGATGAATCAGGGTCTTGCCGTCGAAGCCCAGTTCCAGGCCCTGCACGCAATGGGCCTCGAAGCCGGAATCGTCGTTCAGGTCCAGATGCACGCCGTCGATGGCCGCCAGGCCATAGGCGCGGGCCGCCAGCAGGCACAGGCCCAGGCTGGTGATCATCGGCAGGCGCATGGGGGTGTGGGCGCAATGCAGGTCCTTGGCCAGGTCCGAGGTGCCCATGACGAAACCGCCCATGCGGGGGCTGGCCAGCGCGATTTCCTCGGCCCGCAGCATGCCCTTGGGGGTCTCCATCATGCACCAGATGGCCATGTCGGCCGGCGCCCCGCTGGCGTTCATGATGGTTTCCACCTGGCGCACCATGTCGGCGCTTTCCACCTTGGGGATCAAGATGCCATGCGCCCCGCAGGTGGACGCCGCCACCACGTCGGCATAGCCCCAAGGCGTGCCCAGGCCGTTGACGCGGACCAGCAACTCGCGGCCGCCATAGCCGCCGGCCTTGACCGCGTCGCACACTTGCTGGCGGGCCACGTCCTTGGCGTCGGGCGACACCGCATCCTCCAAATCCAGGATCAGGCCGTCGGCGGCCAGGCTGCGGGCCTTTTCCAAGGCACGGGCGTTGGACCCCGGCATATAAAGGACGGAACGACGAGGACGGGCGGTGGCGGCCATGACAGTATCCCTTGCGAAAGAAACAGGCTGGGGAACCTAGCAAGTTGCGTTAAGCTAGGCAAGGTTGCAGCGCAACAATAGGTCGCCACGGGCCATGGTTTCATGAAGATTCTTTCGCTGTCATCCTCTGTCGCCCATGGTCACGTGGGCAATTCGGCCCTGACCCTGCCGTTGCAGCGCCTGGGCTTCGCGGTCAGCGCCATCAACACCGTGCAGTTTTCCAACCATCCCGGACACGGAACCTTTGGCGGCGACGTCTTCGCCGCCGGGCACGTGTCCCGGGTGGTGGACGGACTGGAAGCGGCCGGTTTCCTGGGTGGCCACGACGGAGTGCTGTCGGGCTATCTGGGCGACGCGGCCAACGGCGCCAGCCTGATGCGCATGCTGGCGGCCAATCCCAGGGCGCCCTATCTGTGCGATCCGGTGATGGGCGACGACGGACGCAGCTATGTACGGCCGGGCATCGCCGAGTTCCTGTGCGGCCCGGCTTTGGCGGCGGCAACCATCGTCACCCCCAATCCGTTCGAGTTGGGGGTGCTGGCCGGCGCCCCGGTGAGCGGCCTCGAGCAATCCTTGGCGGCCGCCCGGACCCTGTTGCGCAAGGGGCCGCGTCTGGTGGTGGTCACCAGCCTGGAGGTGGACGGCGACATGGCCTGCGCGGCGGTGACGGACCAGGGAAGATGGTTGGTGCGCACCCCTCGACTGCCCTTCCCGCAGCCGGTCAACGGCGCCGGCGACCTGCTGGCCGGCTTGCTGCTGGCCCAACACCTGTCCGGCACCGACGCCCCGCGAACACTGTCCTTGGCCGTCTCGCGGCTGTTCGCCGTCTTGCAAGCCACATGGGAAAGCGGGGAACGGGAACTGGCCCTGGTCGCCGCGCAAGACAGGCTTGCCAATCCAGCACGGCTTTTTGCCGTGCAACAATCCTAGGGTTGTCCGAGAAGGCGGTTTCTGGTTTCTTGGCCTCGCCAACCAGTTTGCGGAATCAAGGTTTGAGCGACTATCTGTTCCTGCGCGGTGTCGCCATCGGCTTCGCCATCGCCGCCCCCATCGGACCGGTGGGCCTGTTATGCATCCGCAAGGCCCTGGCCGACGGCCGCCTGGCCGCCTTCGTCGCTGGCCTTGGCGCCGCCCTGGCCGACACCTTCTTCGGCGCCGTGGTGGGCTTGGGCCTGGGGGCGGTGTCGCATTTCGTCACCGGCCACACCCTGTGGCTGAAGATCGTCGGCGGCCTGTTCATGCTGGGGCTGGGGGTTCACACCTGGCGGGCGGCGGCGGCCGGCATGGATTCCGAGACCGAACCGGGCCAGGGGCCGGGCATGGCCAAGGACTTCCTGTCAACTTTCGTCATCACCATCACCAATCCCGGCACCATCTTGGGGGTGATCGGCGTGTTCGCCGCGCTTGGCGCCTCGGTCAAGCCGCAAGACATGAAGGACCAAGCCCTGCTGATCGGCGGCATCTTCGCCGGTTCCGCCCTGTGGTGGGCGGTGCTGGCCGAACTGACCATCGCCGTCCGCGCCCGCTTCACCCCCGAACGCATGCGGCTGTTCAACCACATCTCGGGCGCCCTGCTGATGGGCTTGGGCGGGCTGACCCTGGGGTCGTTGTTCTTCTGATGGCGATTCGTCACCCCCGGACTTGATCCGGGGGTCCATCTTGGCGGCCACATGGATTGCCGGGTCAAGCCCGGCAATGACGGCGAAAGGCCCTTAACGCAATTTCTTGCGCATCAGGATCTCGTCCTCGCCCGGGGTGATCAGGTCGTTCAACTCGGCCTTCTCGACGAAGCCGTTGCGGCCATAGAAATCGCGCGCCCGCTCGTTGAAGGCCGAGACGCAGACCCACAAATTGCCGCCGTTCTGACCGGCGGCCCAGGCCAGCAGCGCCGAGCCGATACCCTGGCTTTGCTTGTCGGGGACCACCGCCAGAACCTCCACATAAGGGCCGCGCAGCCAGGGCGAACGCAGGCACAACAGCCCCACCGCCCGTCCGTCTTGTTCATAGACCATGCGCAGCAGGCCGCCATCGTCGCGCGTCAGGTAGCCGGCCAGGCCGTCGTCGGAAAAACCCAGCCGCCGCCAGGGGTCCATGTGGGCCAAAGCGTCGGCCAGGGCCGGGACTTCCTCGGAACGCAACGGGCGAATCATCGCAACACCTCATCCAAACGCACGAATTCCACCTTTCTGCGCCGCAACTCGGCGATGATGGCGGGAAGGGCCTGGGCCGTCGCCGGGGCGCGGCCGTTGATGTGAAAGATCAGAATATCGCCCCCGCGGGTCTTTGACAGCACCCAAGTCTTCAGCCTTTCGGGGGAGAGTCCCGGCGTCGGGTCGCCCGAAGCGAAGGACCAATGCACCACCCGGTGGCCGGCGGACTCGACCGCTTCCAAGCTGGCGGCATCGTAATTGCCGGCGGGAAAACGGAAAAAACGGGGCTTGCGGCCTGTCACCTCGGTGATGACGGCGTCGGTCTCGGCCACCTGGGCGCGGACCTGCTCGGCGGACAGCTTTTCCATGTGCTGGGGGTGGTCGAAGGAATGGTTTTCCACCTCGACCAATGGCGACTTGGCCAGTTCCGCCAAGTGTTCCGCGTTGCGTCGGGCGAACAGGCCGGTGGCGAAAATGGTCACCGGCAGTTTTTCCGCCACCAGGAAATCCACCAGTTTGCGATCCAGATAAGCCGGCTTGCCGCGTCCTTCGCAGGCGTCGAAGGTCAGCGCCACCCGGGTTTCGCCGGCCGGCAGGCGCTCGATCACCTCGGCTCGCGCCGCTGGAATGGTGACAAGCGCCGCCGCCACCAGCAACAGCCGACGCAGCATGCCTAGAAATCCAGGTCGGAATAATGCTTCGGCGGCGGAACGCCCGGCAGGTGGTCGGCCAGCAAGGCCCGGAAACTGGGACGCGACTTGACCCGCGCATACCAATCCTTGGCGCCGGGATGACGGTCCCAGGGCACGTCGCCGATATAGTCGATGCAGGAAATCTGCGCGGCGGCGGCGACGTCGGCCAGGGTGTAGTTGGAACCCGCCAGCCAGGTGCGCCGCTCGGTCAGCCAGGCGACGTATTCCAGATGCTGGTGGATGTTGGCGAAGCCGGCGCGGATGGCCCGTGAATCGGGCGATCCCTTGACCGTGGTCAGCCGCTTGGTGACCTTTTCGTCCACCAGGTTGCGGGTGACTTCGTCGTTGAACTTGCGGTCGAACCAGCCGACCAGCCGGCGCACCTCGGCACGCGCATCGGCCTCGGCGGGCAGCAGCGGCGGTTCGCGGTGCACTTCGTCCAGGTATTCGCAGATGGCGTTGGAATCACCCAGAACGGTGCCGCCTTCCTCGATCAGAACCGGCAGGTCGGCGCCGGGGCTGATGGCCAGGAATTCCTCGCGACGTTCCCAGTACTTCTCGATTTCCTCGACGCATTCCAGCTTCTTTTCAGCCAGAACGATGCGGACCTTGCGAGAAAACGGGCAAAGGGGATAGTGGTAGAGCTTCCTCATGGGCTTGTTCTACCGCGTTTCGCAGCGCAAGAACAGAGGCCACGTGCCGGCAACGCACAAGCCTTGGACCCCCTAGGCGGCGCGGCTGGCCGGCGATTCGGTCAGCAGCGCGTAAAGCGCTTCGGGGTTGTCGGTGCCGCGCAGCTTTTCGCACACCCCCTTGTCGCGCAACAGCCGCGACACCCGGGCCAGGGCCTTCAAATGGTCGGCACCGGCGGTTTCCGGCGCCAGCAACAGGAACACCAAGTCGACCGGGTGTTCGTCGATGGACTCGAAGTTGATCGGCTTTTCCAGGCGGGCGAACAGGCCGTACAGGCGATCCAGGGTTGGCAGCTTGCCATGGGGGATGGCGATGCCGTTGCCGACACCGGTGGTGCCCAGGCGTTCGCGTTCCAGCAGCACGTCGAAGACGGCGCGTTCGTGCAAGCCGGTCAGTTCGGCGGCCTTCTTTGCCAAATCTTGCAGCGCCTGTTTCTTCGAGGTGGCGCGCAGATTGGGAATGACGGCAGCCGGAGTAATCAGGTCGGCGATGTCCATGAACAACTAACCCTCTGGTTTCAGAGCGACTTCCCAAGCCATGGTGGGTCTTGATGCCCAAGGGACCGGCGAAGCCTGTTCGCGGGGTCCACCCTTTCCTAGCCCCTTTCCCCGGGGCCGCTTCAGGAAGCGCCGGACCTTAATTCCGTGTCACTTCCAAGTCAAGCTTTCTGGGGTCTATGCCCCATTCAGGGCCTTTTCCCGCCGTCTTTGCACCGAGGACGGGATGTTCATGCCCTCGCGGTACTTTGCCACTGTGCGCCGCGCGATGTCGATACTTTCGGCTTTCAGGATTTCGACGATGCGGTCGTCGGACAACACCTGCTTGCCTTCGGAATCGATCAATGCCTTGATGCGATGGCGCACCGATTCCGCCGAATGGGCGTCACCGCCGTCGTTGGAGCCGATGGCCTGGGTGAAGAAATACTTCAATTCGTAGATGCCGCGCGGGGTGGCGATGTACTTGTTGGACGTCACCCGGCTGACGGTGCTTTCGTGCATGCCGATGGCCCCGGCGATGTCGCGCAGCACCAGCGGCCGCAGATGCTGGACGCCGTGGCGGAAGAAGGCGTCCTGCTGGCGCACCAGTTCGGTGGCCACCTTCAAGATGGTGGTGGCGCGCTGATGCAGCGACTTGACCAGCCAGTTGGCCGACTGGAAGCGTTCCGACAGATAGGATTTGTCGTCGCGGTTGCGGGTTTGGTCCGACACCTGGGCGTAGTAGCGCTGGTTGACCAGAACGCGCGGCAGGGTGTCGGAATTCAATTCCACCATCCACGAGCCGTCCTGGTTGCGGCGCATCAGCACGTCCGGCGTCACCGGCTGCGCCACCACATGGTCGAAACGCAAAGCCGGCTTGGGGTCCAGCGCCTTGATCTCGCCGATCATCTCGGCCAGGTCTTCGGCGTCGATGCCGCACACCTTCATCAGCCCGGCCAGGTCGCGGCGGGCCAACATTTCAAGGTTGTCCAAAAGCGCCTGCATGGCCGGGTCCAGCCGGTCCCGCTCGGCCAGTTGCAGGGCCAGGCATTCCTTCAAGGACCGGGCGAAGACGCCGACCGGGTCGAAACGCTGCACCTTGACCAGCACCGCCTCGATGGCGGCGACGTCGCAGCCCAGCCGCGCTGCCAACTCGGCCAGGTCGCCGATCAGATAGCCCGATTCGTCCAGCATCTCGATCAGATGCAGGCCGATCAGCTTTTGCGCCGGGTCGAGGACGTCGACGTTCAACTGGGCCACCAGATGGTCGCGCAGGGAAATCTCGCCGGCGACGATCTGTTCCAGGTTGTTCTCGCCGTCGTCGAAGCCGTGGTGGCCGCCCGACTGTCCCCATTGGCCGAAGGCTTCGCCGCCCAAGCCGTCGGCGACGCTGTCGTTGTTGTAGAGGTTGTCGTAATCCACATCCATGCCGTCCTCGGCCGAGCTTTGCGTCATGCCGTCCAGCATGGGCTCCTCGGCCGCCGGCTGCGGCATCTCGGGTTCGGGGGGGGCTTCCGGCTCGCCCCGCTCGCCGTCCTCGCGCTCCAGCAGCGGATTGCGTTCCAGTTCCTGCTCGATAAAGGCGGTCAGTTCCAGGTTGGACAATTGCAACAGCTTGATGGCCTGCTGCAATTGCGGCGTCATCACCAGGGACTGGCTTTGGCGAAGGTCAAGGCGAGGGGTCAGAGCCATGGCGTCAGGCTATCACAGACTGAAGTGTTCACCCAGATAGACGCGCCTGACGCCTTCATGGGCAACGATTTCCGCCGGCCTCCCCTCCATCAGCACCACCCCGTCATGCAGGATGTAAGCGCGGTCGATGATGTCCAAGGTCTCGCGCACGTTGTGGTCGGTGATCAACACGCCGATGCCGCGATCCTTCAGATGCGACACCAAGTCACGAATGTCCGAGACGGCGATGGGGTCGATGCCGGCCAAGGGTTCGTCCAGCAAGATGAAATGCGGCTTGGACGCAAGCGCCCGGGCGATTTCCACGCGGCGCCGCTCGCCGCCCGACAGCGCCATGGCCGGGGCCCGGCGGAGATGTTCGATGGAAAATTCCG
Organism: Magnetospirillum sp.; assembly: GCA_020217035.1. Lineage (GTDB taxonomy): Bacteria > Pseudomonadota > Alphaproteobacteria > Rhodospirillales > Magnetospirillaceae > Magnetospirillum. Next base: position 7,664 of record JAIWOG010000305.1, read on the forward strand.
CCAGCAGCGAATCCAAGGTGGTTTCCCGCACCTGGCGGTCGGGTTCCACCGCTTCCAGCACCGCCATGATGTTGCCTTCCACCGAGAGCCCACGGAAAATCGAGGCTTCCTGCGGCAGATAGCCGATGCCCAGACGGGCCCGCTGATACATGGGCAGGCCGGTGATGTCGTGGCCGTCCAGCTTGATGGCGCCGACATCGGGGTTGATCAGGCCGGTGATGCAATAGAAGCACGTGGTCTTGCCGGCGCCGTTGGGCCCCAAAAGCCCCACCGCCTCGCCGCGCTGCACGGAAATGGACACGTCGCGCAGCACCGACCGGCGCTTGAAGCTCTTGCCCAGGCTGGTGGCCACCAGACCGGCATCGGCGGCAACCAGGCGGGGACCGGAAACGGCGGAGGAGTCGATCTCTTCTTGGCCAATCACGGGCTCGGCGGATTCGTAGTCGTTCATGTTGTCCATACCGCCCATTACCGCTTATCCCCGGTCGGCCCGGCCCCTTTGAACACGGCACGCCGCTGTTCCGGGTCCTGCTTTTCGGGGGTGAAGGTGCCACGCACCCTGGTTTCGCCCGCCCCACCGGGAGGAGCGCCGAACAACTTGCTGATCCCGGTGTTCATGTTGACGTGGGCGTAGCCGCCGTTCAACTCGTTCCCATCGCGGACGATCTTAACCGAACCGGCGACGGTGGCGATACCGGTTTCCAGGTTGTAGTCGGAACGATCGCCGGTGACCACTTCCTTGGCGGTGGTCAGGATCACATGACCATAGCCGTCGGCCCGCTTCATCACCAACTCGCCCTTGGGACCGTCCTTGAAATGGGACGTCAGGATGTCGGCCTGGACCTTGCGGTCCTTGGTGGTGGCCACGGCGTCGCCACGCGCCACCGCCATGCGGTCCTTTTCCCAATATTCCAGGGTATCCTTGGCGGTGATCTCGTCGGTGGCGGTGACGATGCGCCCCGGCGTGCCGCGCAGCACGAAGATGGCCTTTTCCAGGTCGTAGGTGGCCTTGTGGCCGGTGGCGGTCTCGGTGGGGGTCTTGATGGTGACGTTGCCGTCGGCGTCAAGGCGCCAGATCTCGTTGCCGCCTTGGCCGTCCCGATAATAGGCGGTCAAGGTGTCGGCGGTCACCGTCACGGTGCCGCGCACCGCCTTGGCGTTGCCCCGCGCGATCACCCTGGTGGCGTCCGAAATCCATTCGATGCCTTCGTCGGCATAGACTTGGATTTCTTCGTTGTTGCCCCGCGCCATGTTGAAGCCCTGGGCGTGCGCCACCAGGGGAAACAACAGGGGAAAAGCCGCGCACAGCAGACGCCACGTCTTCATTTCTTGTTCCCCGCCCCCTTCAAAGTCATGCCGGACTGGCCGGTGACGACGATCTTGCGCCCCTGGTCGCTCAGGCGGAAACCCTGGCCGTCCAGCCGTCCCTGCGGTCCCTTGCCGGTGACCGGGTCGTGACCTTCGGCGGTCGAATCCTTCAAGTTGATGCGCGCCCTTTGGGTGTGCATCTCGTAGCCCTGGTCGTGGTACAGGTTGACGTCGCCTTCCAGGTCCAGCCATTGCTCCTGCTGGTAATAGGTTCCCAGCTTGGCCTCGATGTAAACCCCGGCGCCGCTTTGGGTGACGAAATCGGCCTTGGGATTGTCCAGCACCACCACGCCGTTCTTGGGATCTTCTTCCGTACCCTTGTCGGCGGTGACGGCGAACGGATTGTTGCGCTTGTCGACACCGTGATAGCGGGCGTTGACCATGGACAGGTTTTCCACCGAGGTGGGCGCCAGTTCGGCGAAGCTCAACTGGAAGCCTTTTTCCGGCGCCCGCAACGACGGCCAGATCCCCAACATCAACAACAGCACCAAGGCGGTGGCGGGCAGCACCACCCGCAACAGCGCCACGCGGCGGGAATGACGGTGGGACGCGACCGAGCGTACCGGATGCGCCTTGTTCCGCAACAGGCGGCCGCCGCGCTTGGGCGCGGGCGAAGGTCGCATTTCGGTGTCGGCGCGTAAATCCATGACGGCGGCCCCAATCCTAGATCACGCCGGAACGCAGCAGGTCATGCACGTGGACCACGCCCACCGGCCGCCCATTATCGACCACGAACAGGCTGGTGATGGATTTCTCGTTCATGATGCGCAAGGCTTCCGCCGCCAACAGGCTGGGCGCCACCGTCTTCGGATTGCGGGTCATCACCTGCTGGGCCGGGGCGTGCATCAGCTCGGGGTCCAGGTGGCGGCGCAGGTCGCCGTCGGTGATGATGCCGGCCAGCAGACCGTCCGCGCCGACCACGCCGACACAGCCCAGGCTTTTGGCCGTCATTTCCAGGATGACCTGGGTCATGCCGTCCTCGGGCCTGACCAACGGCAGGCCGTCGCCGCCGTGCATGATGTCGGCCACCTTCAACAAGCGCCGGCCCAACTGCCCCCCGGGATGGAAGACGCGGAAATCGGCGGCGGTGAAGCCGCGCCGTTCCAGCAGCGCCACCGCCAGGGCGTCGCCCAGGGCCAGCATCATGGTGGTCGAGGTGGTGGGCGCCAAGCCCATGGGACAGGCTTCGGGAATGGGCGGCAACACCAGGGCCACGTCGGATTGGGTGGCCAAGGTGCTGGCGGGGCGCGAGGTGACGCCGATCAAGGGAATGTTGAAGCGCCGGGTGAAGGCGATGATGTCGGACAATTCCGGGGTCTCGCCGGAATTGGACAGCGCGATCACCGCGTCGTCGGTGGTGATCATCCCCAAATCGCCGTGGCTGGCCTCGGCCGGATGAACGAAGAAAGACGGCGTGCCGGTGGAGGCCAAGGTGGCGGCCACCTTGCACCCCACATGGCCGGACTTGCCCATGCCCGACACCACCACGCGGCCCTTGACCGCGGCCAAGGCGTCGCAGGCGGCGACGAAGGGGCCGTCCAGGGATTCGGCTAATGCCCGCAGGGCCTCGGCCTCGGTGGCCAGCACACGGTGGGCGACGAGAAGATCAGCGGAAGCGGCGGAACCGTCGGGGACGGTGGATGTCATGGTGTGGCCCTGGCCCAAACTTGCAATCCCCGCGCCAAACGGCGCAAGGCCCTTAACTATACGAATCGTGAGGGGAAGCGGAAGGGTAAAAGCCACCCGCCCTGCAAGTTGCCACGCTTAATGGCTGAAGACGTCCTCTTCGTCCCATCCCGCCAGGTCCAGGGCGGCGCGGTCGGGCAGGAAGCGGAAGCAGGCTTCGACCAATTCGCGACGGCCCTCGCGGTCCAACAAGACGTCCAGCTTGGCCTTCAGCTGATGCAGGTACAGCACGTCTGACGCGGCATAGGCCAATTGGTCGTCGGTCAAGCTCGCCGCCCCCCAATCCGAGGTCTGCTGTTGCTTGGACAGGTCCACCCCCAGCAATTCGCGGCACAAATCCTTCAGCCCGTGGCGGTCGGTGTTGGTGCGCACCAGCTTGCTGGCCAGCTTGGTGCACCACACCGGTTCGCAGCGCACGCCTAGATACTTGGCCACCATGGCCAGGTCGAAACGGGCGAAGTGAAACAGCTTGGTGACCTTGGGATCGCTCAGCAAGCGCTTCAGGTTGGGGGCGCTGTAATCGGAATCGGGGAAATGCACCACATGGGCATGGCCGTCGCCCGCCGACAATTGGATGACGCACAGGCGGTCGCGCACCAGGCTCAGGCCCATGGTCTCGCTGTCGATGGCAACGACAGTCCCCAAATCAACATCCGCGGGAAGATCGCCGACATGGTAGTGGATGGACATGCGAACGGCTCCTTCTGGGTTTCCCCAAGGAGCCGTTGGCAGGTGACCCCTGAAGGGGTGGTCCGACGAAAATCGCCGGAAGATATGGTGCCCAGGAGAAGACTCGAACTTCCAAGACCTTGCGGTCACACGGACCTGAACCGTGCGCGTCTACCAATTCCGCCACCTGGGCTTAGGTGGTGTGCCCTTGGGTTTCCCCTTCGAGCTGGCATCTCTTCGGGGGTGCTCCCCGTCGAGGCGCAGAGAAATATTCGACCGGCCGCGCCCTGTCAACCGACAAAAAAAGCGTTTTCAAAAAAAAATTCATGCCCGGCGTTTTCCCCCCTGCCCGCTTGCGCGGCCATTGCGTCAAGGTGGCGAAACGACTAGCCTTTTCTCCAAACAGACAAGGTCGCCCACAAGGGCGGCGGCCCTGGGGAGCGGAGGTCCAAAAGACATGACCCGGAATGTAGTCACCATCTTCGGCGGTTCCGGCTTCATCGGCCGGCACGTGGTCAAGCGTTTCGCCAAGGCCGGCTGGATCGTCCGCGCCGCCATGCGCGACCCCGTCGCCGGCGGTTTCCTGAAGACCATGGGCGAACCGGGTCAAGTCACCCCCATCCTGGTCGATGTCGGCGACGCCGAAGCCGTGCGCGACGCCGTCGCCGGCGCCCGCTGCGTGGTCAACCTGGTGGGCATCTTGTTCGAGAAGGGCAAGCGCCGTTTCGACACCATGCACACCCAGGCGGCGGCGACCATCGCCCAAGCCTCGGCGGCGGCCGGTGTGGCCTCCTTGGTGCAGATGTCGGCGCTGGGCGCCGACAAGGGATCGGCCTCGGCCTATGCCCGCAGCAAGGCCCTGGGCGAGGAAGCGGTGCAGGCCGCCTTCCCGGCCGCCGTCATCATCCGCCCGTCGGTGGTGTTCGGCCCCGACGACGACTTCTTCAACCGCTTCGCCAAGCTGGCCCGCATGTCGCCGGTGCTTCCGGTGTTCACCCATGACGGATTCAAGCTGGCCCACACCGAAAACGGCATGGAACTGGACCTGTTCGGGTCGGGGGGCACCACCTTCCAGCCGGTGCACGTGGGGGACGTGGCGGAAGCCATCTTCCGTGCCGCCACCGAACCGGCCGCCGCCGGCAAGATCTACGAACTGGGCGGGCCGCGCCGCTACACCATGAAGGAAATCATGGAAACCGTGCTGGCCGCCACCGGCCTGAAGCGCTGCCTGCTGCCGCTGCCCTTCGCCGCCGCCGGACTCCAGGCGGCCTTCCTGCAATTCCTGCCCACCCCGCCCTTGACCCCGGACCAGGTGGCGCTGATGCGCACCGACAACGTGGTGCGCGGCGGCAAGCCGGGTTTGGCCGAATTGGGCATCGTCCCCACCGCCTGCGAGGCGGTGGTCCCCGGCTATCTGGCCCGCTACGCGCCGACGTCGTAAGGCGCCGCTCAGCCGCCCAAGGTGACGGCGGTGCCGTTGACGCTGACCATCAGCAAGGTCTTGCTGTCGCCGCCGATCACTTCGTAATCCAGATCGACGCCGACCACCGCGTCGGCGCCCAATTCCTTGGCCCGCGCGATCATGTCGGCGATGGCCATGTCCTTGCCATCCTGCAACACCTTCTCGTAGGAGGCGGCGCGGCCGCCCACCACGTCACGGATGGATGCGAACAGGTCCTTGAACACGTTGGTGCCCAGGACCGCGTCGCCCGAGACGATGCCCAGATAAGACGCGATGCGGGCGCCTTCGACGGATTCCGTGGTGGTGACGATCATGTCTGCGCCTCCCGCGCTGTGGTGAAACCCCCATATGGCGCGGGATGGCGAAGAATCAACGCGCTGCGTCAGAACTCGCCGCCTTGCCGTACATGCTGGAAGCAATCGGGATCAAACAACATGGACACGGCGACCGTCATGGCCCGTGCCCCGTTACGCTCGACCATGCGGACATGGGGGGGGATGTCGGGATATTCGAACACGCGCTCGACAACCCATTCGCCCCCATAGGTGCCGGCCTTGCGAAAAATGTCACCGGGCGCGACATCCACACCCCGGGACCGGCGGCCAAACAGGCTCATGGTGATAAACCTTTCCTCATAAAGCCCTTCACTTCCCCTCGCCCCCACTCATACCGCGACCAACCAAGGCTTGTCGAGAGACGTTAAAGACCAAAAAGATCGGGGGGATCGGCCATGCCCCCGGGGCATAGGTCGGTGACGCCCACGCCGACCAGTCGAAAGGCGCGTCCGTCGGCCTCTCGATCCAGCAAGCTGGCGGCCACCGTACCGATGATGTCGGCACGGCGGCTGGGTTCGGCCAGGCGGTGGTTGCGGGTCAACGAACGGAAATCCGCGGTCTTCAGCTTCAGGACCACGGTGTGGCCGGCCAGGTCGGCCTTGGCCAAGCGCCCCGCCACCTTTTCGACCAAGGGCAGCAAGGCCGCCCGCAACTCCGCCACGGCACTGATGTCACGGACGAAGGTGGTTTCGTTGGACACGCTCTTGGCCGGACGATCGGGGGTGACGGGGCGAGAATCCTCGCCTCGCGCCATGGCGTGAAGATGACGGCCGAACTTGCCGAAGCGGGCGACCAAATCGGCTTCGGCCATGCCCTGCAACTGCCCGATGGTGTCGATGCCAGCGCTCGCCATGCGGGCGGCGGTGGCCGCCCCCACCCCCCAGATGGCGGAAACCGGCATGGCGGCCAGCATGGCAACCGCCTCGGCGCGGCCGATGACGGAAAAGCCGCGCGGCTTTTGGCGGTCCGACGCCATCTTGGCCAGGAACTTGTTGTAGGACAGCCCAATCGAGATGGTGATGCCCACCTGACGCTCCACCGCCCGCGCCAGACGCGCCAGCAGCACGGCGGGCGGGCGGTCGACCAGCCGATGTTCCGGCGACAGGTCCAGATAGGCTTCGTCCAGGGAAAGCGGCTCGATCAACGGCGTCGCCTTCAGCAACAGCGCCCGCATGGCGGCCGACACCGCCTTGTACTTGGCCATGTCGGGGGGAACGACCACGGCGTGGGGGCACAGTTCCAGCGCCTTGAACATGGGCATGGCCGAACGCGGGCCGAAGGTGCGGGCCACATAGCAGGCGGTGGTGACCACGCCGCGACCGCCGGGATGGCCGACGATCACCGGCTTGTCGACCAAGGACGGGTTGTCGCGCTTTTCCACCGAGGCGTAGAAAGCGTCGCAATCCATGTGGGCGATCGTCAGGTCGAATAATTCAGGATGGGCGACGATTCGTGTCGAGCCGCAGCGGGGACAGTCGTCCCCCGACTTGAACGGGCGGCAGCAATCGCGGCACAGGGCGGGCATGGCGTCACTCTACCCCCGCCCCGGCCGGAATTTCTAGCGCTTCGCCGACCGCAGCTCGGCTTCCAGGTCGGCGATGCGCTTGGCCATCGAGGTCTTGACCGCCTCGGCCGTCCACGGCTTCAACGCCGCCTGCTGTTCCTTCAACTGCACCAGCAGACGCTTCTTCTCGTCCAGCGAGCGCTTGATCGGCATGCGGTCGGAATGCTGGCCGTCATGGCTGCGAAAACCACTCATCGTTCGTTCCTCCATGACGATGCGGTGCGCGGAGACCGCGCATGTTCTTGCGCGGGAACCGCGCGGGGCCGGGACCATGCCGCAAGCCATCGTTCCAGGCAAGGGACAAAACAAAGACTCGCCCCACCCACGCCAGCATTTGTCGCCGCCCTCGGGTTTTGCTATAACCCGCTCATTCCGCGCCGTGTCCCGGTAGCTCAGCAGGATAGAGCAACGGTTTCCTAAACCGTAGGTCAGGGGTTCGAATCCCTTCCGGGACACCATCTACCCATAGAGAACCGGCATCCAACTTTCTCCGCGTCGGCGGGGAGAGCGGTCACCCTCCCCGCGTCCCGGTCACAACAATCCC